>CALJWY010000046.1 GCA_937974465.1 uncultured Lysobacterales bacterium
CCACACGAAAATTCCAGCGTCGCGACAGTCAAATATGTTAGTGTTTACTGATACGTTTTTTCCGACACAAATGCAAAAATCAAAGACATCATGAACGCAGATTCCGAACAGGCCATTCCTCTCCGGCAACATGTAAAAGCCACCATAAGCAGATACCTCCAGGATATGGGTAAAACCGCTCCGGATAATCTTTATCAAATGCTGCTGGCAGAAATTGAACCTCCCCTGATAGAAGAAATTCTGAAGTGCACCGGTGGCAACCAGTCCAGGGCCGCGGACATGTTGGGGATCACTCGCAATACGCTGCGCACCAAGATGCAACGTTATTCCATCAATGCCAGAGCAAATAAAACGCCCCGGTTACGCCGATAGAGTCGATTGATCATCTTGTCCATATTTTTCTGACCATCGTTTATCGACCAACTTCTAAAAACAGAGCAGCCATGACTTCAAACAAAAAGTTCGCCTTACTGAGTGTTTCAGATAAATCCGCTCTTGTGGAATTCGCCAGCAAGTTACTGGAATTGGGCTTCACCCTGTTAAGTACAGGGGGTACCAGGAAACTGCTTGCCCAGGAAGGTCTGGCAGTGACAGGTGTCAGTGAGCATACAGGTTTCCCGGAAATCATGGATGGGCGCGTGAAGACCCTCCATCCGCGCATACATGGCGGAATCCTTGGCCGGCAGCAGGATGGCGAGGTCATGCAATCACATGATATCCCGCCTATTGACCTGGTAATCGTGAACCTCTATCCGTTTGAAGCGGCGACCGCCGATGAAAACTGCAGCCTCGAACATGCCATTGAAAATATCGACATTGGTGGCCCGACGATGGTTCGCGCAGCGGCCAAGAACCATGCCAGGGTTACAGTTGTCGTGGACCCGGAAGATTATGCTGCGGTTGCGGACGAGCTTGCCACTGCGGGTGCTGTGTCCGGGACGACCCGCTTCAAACTGGCAACCAAGGCCTTTGCACATACCGCACGCTATGACGGCCTGGTGTCGGCCTACCTTAGCCGCAGAACCGGTACAGGTGAGGCGCCAAAATTGCTGCCGGATTTCCTGACCCCACAGTTTCAGAATAAGCAGGACCTGCGATACGGTGAAAACCCTCACCAGGCTGCTGCCTTTTATGTCGAGTCCGATGTGGCTCCGGCCGGTATTGCTGCCGCCAGTCAAATCCAGGGTAAAGAGCTATCCTATAACAACATCAACGATGCCGACGCCGCCCTGGAATGCGTGAACCAGTTTGACCAGCAACCTGCCTGCGTCATTGTCAAGCATGCCAATCCATGTGGTGTTGCCGTCGGGATAAGTAATACCGAGGCTTACCTGAAGGCGTTCGCGACGGACCCGGTGTCAGCCTTTGGCGGCATCATCGCGTTCAATCACCTGGTCCAGGGCGAGGTAGCTGCCGCAATTATTGACAAGCAGTTTGTCGAGGTCGTGATAGCCCCGGCGTTCAGTGATGGTGCGATTGAGAAGTTTGCCGGCAAACCGAATGTCCGCCTGCTGAACAGCGGCGACACCCCGGCCTCAAGCGGGTTGCATTACCAACGGGTGTCAGGTGGTTTGCTGGTCCAGCAAAAGGATGCAAACCGGGTCAGCAGGGACACCTGTCGCTGCGTCACCGAACGCCAGCCGACAGAGCTGGAATGGCAGGACATGCTGTTTGCATGGAAGGTGGCCCGCATGGCCAAATCCAACGCCATCGTTTATGCCTCGGAAGGCCGTACACTCGGTGTTGGCGCCGGCCAAATGAGCCGCGTGGATTCAGCCAGGATCGCCCGTTGGAAAGCCGGCGATGCGGGCCTTAGCGTCGAGGGGGGTTCAATGGCATCTGATGCGTTCTTCCCATTCAGGGATGGAATCGATACCGCTGCAGAAGCAGGTATCAAGGCGGTCATTCAACCCGGTGGCTCCATGCGTGATGATGAAGTGATCGCAGCAGCCAACGAACACGGACTGGCGATGGTATTTACCGGCGTCCGGCATTTCCGGCATTAAAGGATAAAACCATGGACGTACTGATCGTAGGAAGTGGTGGCCGGGAACATGCAATGGCATGGTGCGTGGCTAAATCCCCGCAGGTGAACAGGGTTTATGTCGCACCCGGCAACGCCGGTACGGCACTTGAAAATGGCGTGGAGAATGTCCCGCTTTCCAGTGACGATATCGATGCCCTGCTCGAATTCGCGCTGCACAAAGAAATTGGCCTGACCATCGTCGGGCCGGAGGCTCCGTTGGTCGCCGGCATCGTCGATCGTTTCACGGCCGCCGGGGTTGCCTGTTTTGGTCCGACAAAAGCCGCAGCCCAGCTTGAAGGCTCCAAGGCTTTTGCCAAGGACTTCATGGCCCGCAACGGTATCCCGACAGCGGCATATGGGAATTTTACCGACATCGACAAGGCCATTGCTTTTATCCAGCAGCAGGGAGCACCTATCGTGGTCAAGGCTGATGGGCTTGCTGCCGGCAAGGGTGTGATCCTCGCGCAGACAGTGGCCGAGGCAGAATCTGCCGTTCGGGATATGCTTGCAGGTAATGCCTTTGGTGAAGCCGGTCACAGGGTCGTGATCGAGGAATTCCTGGTGGGCGAAGAAGCCAGCTTCATCGTGATGGCTGATGGCGAACATATTCTTCCGCTGGCAAGCAGCCAGGACCACAAGGCACGGGATGAAGGGGACCTCGGCCCCAACACCGGTGGCATGGGAGCTTACTCACCTGCACCGGTCATCGATGATGAATTGCATCAGCGGGCCATGGATACGGTTATCCGGCCAACCGTTCGGGGTATGGCCGAACAGGGCATGCCGTTCACCGGCTTTTTATATGCAGGCCTGATGATCTCACCCGGTGGCCAGACCAAGGTACTCGAATTCAACGTCCGCTTTGGCGACCCGGAAACCCAACCCATACTCATGCGCCTGCAGTCGGATCTCTCAGAACTCTGCCTGGCCGCCGTCAATGGCGGGTTGGACCAGGTCGAGGCAAGTTGGGATCCACGCCCCGCACTGGGCGTTGTCATGGCGGCCGGCGGTTATCCAGGGAGCTACTCAAAAGGACATGAGATCAGTGGTCTCGGCGACGCCAGCCATGCCGATTGTAGAGTATTTCACGCGGGTACCAGCATGGATCAAGAGCGCGTAAAAACAGCAGGCGGCAGAGTGTTATGTGTCTGTGCCATGGGCGACAGTGTCAGCAACGCGGCTCAATTGGCTTACGAAGGGTGCAATAAAATCCATTGGGACGGAGCATTCTTCCGCAGGGATATCGGCCACCGGGCAATTGCGAGGGAACAACGGGCAAGTGTAGACGGGCCCGAGTGATATGGATGTATCCCACCTTTTAGATGAGCTGAACGAAGCACAAAGAGAAGCAGTTACCACGGACTCACAACACACTCTCGTGTTGGCGGGTGCCGGTAGCGGCAAGACCCGGGTTCTGATACACCGGCTTGCCTGGCTGATCCAGGTAGACCACGTATCTCCACTTGGCATAATGGCCGTCACTTTCACCAACAAGGCGGCCGGTGAAATGCGTGAACGTGCGCAGAAGCTATTGCAGGTTTCGGCGCGCTCAATGTGGATCGGCACCTTTCATGGCATTGCCCATCGCATGCTGCGGATGCATTGGGAAGAAGCCGGCTTACCTGAGAACTTCCAGATTCTTGACTCGGATGACCAGCACAGGATTCTGCGGCGCCTGATAAAAGAAGAGGGTCTGGATGAAGCTCATTGGCCTGCAAGGCAGGCCCAGTGGTACATCAATGCCCGCAAGGATGAGGGCCAGAGACCACAGAGCATTGAAGCCATGGGCAACCCCATGACCGAGCAGTGGCTGCGTATTTACGAAATTTACCAGGGCTATTGCGACCGCGCCGGCCTGGTGGATTTTGCCGAGCTGTTGCTGCGTGCGCACGAACTGTGGCTACACAATCCGGCATTGCTGGACCATTACCGCAATCGACTCAGCCACTTGCTGGTGGATGAGTTCCAGGACACCAATGCCATTCAGTATGCCTGGATACGTATGCTGGCCGGCGCCAATGGCAGCGTTCTCGTGGTGGGAGATGACGACCAGTCCATCTACGGCTGGCGTGGGGCGAAGGTTGAAAACGTACAACATTTTGTGCGTGACTTTGAAAAAGTGAAAACGGTCAAGCTTGAACAAAACTATCGTTCAACCGGGAATATTCTGGAAGCTGCCAATGCCCTGATTGCCAACAACGACGAGCGCATGGGCAAGAAGCTCTGGACTGCAGATGACCAGGGGGCACCCATTACGCTGTATTCGGCCTTCAACGAACAGGACGAAGCCCGTTTTGTTATTGAACAGGTAGAACAATGGCTGGCAAAAGGCCGCCGTGCCGAAGAGGTTGCCATTGTCTACCGCACAACCGCACAGTCCAGGTTGTTTGAAGAATATCTGCTCAGGGCCTCCATCGCTTACCGCGTGTATGGTGGCCAGCGCTTTTTTGAACGTGCCGAAATCAAGGATGCACTGGCATACCTGCGTTTGATTCAAAACCCCAACGATGACGCGGCCATCGAGCGTGTGATCAACACCCCCACGCGTGGCATTGGCCAGAAGACGATTTCCACCTTGCGTCTGCAGGCACGTCAAAGCAGCCTCACCATGTGGCAGGCCGCGCAAGCCTGCATCGAACAGAACCTGTTACCTGCAAGGGCGCTCACCGCAGTCCACAGCTTTATGCAACTGGTTTCCGAGATGCGTGAACGCATGGCCGACTGGACACTGGGGAACCAGATGCAGGGCGTTATTGAAAGCAGTGGACTGGTCAGCCACTACGAAAAAGAGCCACGCGAAAAAATGGAGTCACGCATCGAGAACCTGCGCGAACTCGTCAACGCCGCGGAAGCTTTTATTCTCCCTGCCGAGGACGAAGAGGCAGGCATGGCCGAGCTGCAGTCTTTTTTGAGTCACGCTGCCCTTGAAGCCGGTGAAACACAGGGAGAGGCCTGGGATGATTGTGTGCAACTGATGACCCTGCACTCTGCCAAGGGCCTGGAATTCCCGATGGTATTCATCGTTGGCATGGAAGATGGCCTGTTCCCTCACCAGCGTAGTGTCACCGAGGCAGGGGGCAGACTCGAAGAGGAAAGGCGGCTCTGCTATGTGGGCGTGACCCGGGCACGCGAACACCTGTGCCTGTGCCACGCGGAGGTCAGACGCATGTTTGGGTCCGAGAATCACTGCAGACCATCACGCTTTTTGAATGAAATACCGTCCGGTCTGATAGAGGAAGTGCGACCCCGCATGGCGGTGCAACGACCGTGGGCCAGCCCCAAGGCGCCCGAGTATCGAAAATCCAATTCCAATATCAAGCAGGATTGGCCATTTGGGTTGGGACAATCTGTCAGCCATAAGAAGTTTGGCAACGGCACGGTGATCAGTTTTGAAGGCTCAGGCGAACATGCCCGTGTGCAGGTCAATTTCAACCGTGCAGGTGCGAAATGGCTGGTACTGGCATATGCTAACTTAACACCCATCTGACAACGGCAGTGTAGCGAGCAGGTTCAAAAACAACGGACTCAGCCCCAACAGGAATAGCCAATGACGACAGTAAACAAGCAAATCCCCACCCGCGAACGCCTGATCTTTGCATTGGATGTCCCGAACCTGGACGATGCGCAGCAATTGATATCCCAGCTCGGTGATTCTGTACAGTTTTACAAACTGGGGCTCGAGGTGTTCTTGTCCGGTCATTACTTTGATCTACTGCATGAGTTAAAAGGTGCTGGCAAGAAAGTCTTTGCTGACCTCAAGCTTTTTGATATTCCGGCCACGGTGGCCGCTGCTGTCAGGCAACTGGCCCGCCACGAAGTCGATTTCTGCACCGTTCATGGCAATGACAGCATGCTCAAGGCAGCTGCTGAAGCCAAGGGTGATATGCAAATTTTGGCCGTGACTGCATTGACCAGCCTGGACCAGGGGGATCTTGATGATCTCGGTTTTCAGTGCGATGCCCGTACCCTGGTATTGTCACGTGCACGCCGGGCCCTCGCGCTTGGTTGTGATGGCGTGGTCTCTTCGGGCCTGGAAGTCAGCGCCCTGCGCGAACATGCCGATAGCCGCTTGATCACCGTATGTCCGGGTATCCGGCCCATACAAAATGATGATGACCAGCAACGTGTGATGACCCCATTCCAGGCCATTCGCGACGGTGCGGACTACCTGGTTGTCGGAAGACCCATTCGCACAGCCGCCGACCCGGCCGCTGCCGCTGAAGCCATACAGGCAGACATCGCCCGCGCGCTTTAGCCCCTTCCCGGAGCAGATATCGCGGTATCTGCTTCGCCTGCAAAATAAACCACGCCCGTAAAACTTCATGGGTGTTGACATTTATTAATACTTTACATTACGATACAGCCGTAACTAATTAATAGAATAATATTTTCTTATTTATTTTGTTAGACCGATCCTCTCCGGCTCTGCCGGATTTTCCGGGCAGACCTCGTTGTCTAGCCCGGTTTTTTTATGCGCGCTCATAAAAGCAAGCTAGAATACACCTTGGTTAAGGAAACAGGCGCCCATGGCTAAGCAGGAAAAACCCAGCACATTGGTTGCCAGGCTGAAACTACGTTGGTATTTGATTCTTCGTGGAATCCTGGGTATCTGGGTCAAACATCGTGTGCAGGCAGATGCGGATGGCAATATCGGTTCCAGCAATGGCAAACCAATCTGCTATGTCATGGATTCTTATGCTTTGTCGTCCATACTGATCCTGGACAAGTGCTGCGAGCAAAAGAACCTTGCGCGGCCGCTACTTTCGATACCTGGGATAGTAGAGGGACCGGATCGGTCCTACGCGATTTTGAAACGACTGAAAGGTGTATTTGTGCGGAGCCCTGCCCCACGCAGCCATTCCGTGATGTTGCGCCGACTGGTAGAGCAATGCTGGTCAGACCCTGAGTTTGATGTCCAATTGGTTCCCGTAACCGTGCTGGTGGGTCAGCGACCCAGCAAGGATAGCGGCCTGACACGCATTATATTTGCGGAGAACTGGGGCATCGCAGGGCGTTTCCGCCGGTTGATCAGCACCCTGGTCAATGGCAGAAAAACCTTTGTGCAGTTTTCCCGACCGATTTCCTTGCAGGGACTGGCCGCTGAAGGCTTGGAAGCCAGCGTTGCACTGAGGAAGGTATCCCGGATTCTCAGGGTACATTTCAAGCGGGTCCGTACTGCCGCCATCGGACCGGACCTTTCACACCGGCGCACGATGGTTGACCGCGTGGTCAACTCCCCTACCGTCCGGGCTGCCATCGAGGAAAAGGCACGTCGCTCACGCATTACACCGGAACAGGCAAAGCACCAGGCAGAACAATATGTGTGGGAGATCGCAGCCAACTACTCCTATTCATTTATCATTGTCGCCGAGGCCATCCTCGCCTGGTTCTGGAACAAAATATATAACGGCATCAAAATACACCACTTTGAGAACTTCCAGCACTCTGCGATCGGCAAGGAAGTGATATACGTACCCTGCCACCGCAGCCACCTGGACTATGTGCTGCTGTCTTACCTGGTCCATGAAAACGGCTTTGTTCCTCCACACATTGCCGCCGGCGTAAACCTGAACCTGCCAGTGGTCGGGTCACTGTTACGCCGGGGCGGGGCATTTTTTCTACGCAGGTCATTCCGCTCCCAGAAGCTATATGCCACGGTGTTCTATGAATATCTCAGCATGATCCAGACCCAGGGTGTATCAATCGAGTATTTCGTCGAGGGCACGCGTAGCCGCACCGGACGGCTATTGCCTCCGAAGGCCGGCATGCTGGCAATGTCGGTTAGAAGTTATTTGAATGCCCCGGTCAGGCCGATCATGTTCCAGCCGGTCTATATCGGCTATGAAAGACTGGTCGAAAGTGACAGCTACACGACGGAACTGGCAGGTAAAAAGAAAAGCTCAGAAAAGCTATCCGACCTGCGAAAGATCATCGCTATTACCAAGCACAATTATGGCGAGGCACACGTCAGCCTTTGTGAACCCATCTATCTTGACGACCTGCTCGAAGCACGCGATGAGCAGTGGCAGGAAACCATCCGCAAAGAGGCCAAGCGACCGGTCTGGCTGGGATCATTGATTGAGGATCTGGGCCAGACCATCATGACACGTATTAATGCCAGCGCCGATGTCAACCCCATGAACCTGCTGGCGCTGGTCTTGCTGGGAACTCCCCGGCATGCGCTTGGTGAAAAGCAACTGGCCCGCCAGATCGAGCTGTGCAAGGAACTGTTAAGCGAGAAACCAACCCCCGAACGTGTGACCGTAACCCAGAAAAGCGCGCCGGAAATCATTGAATACGGTTTCAAGATGGAAACCCTGCAACGCCAGGAACACACTCTGGGTGACATCATTTCACTGAAACCAGACCGCGCTGTCGGCTTGACCTACCTGCGAAACAATATTGCCCACCTGTTTACCTTGCCTTCCCTGGTGGCCTGTTGCTTCCTTGAGCATCGCAATTTCCGCATCGCCCACCTGCACAGGTTTGCAATTCTTACCCACCCGTTTTTGCAGGCCGAGTTGTTTATCCCCTGGGGTCAACGCGAGGTTACCAGGGCGCTGGATGAATCGATTGCCCAACTGGTTGGGCATGGCTTGTTGATACGCAATGAAGATGGAGAAACGCTTTCCCGCGCGACCGATAATCCTGAGTCGGTCATGCAGCTCAATATCCTGGCGCACAGCCTGTTACAGACCATACACCGCTACCTGATCACCATTTCGGTACTCGCCAGGAATGGATCTGGCGCCTTGAGCCGGGCAGATCTTGAGCGTCTGTGTATCCATACCGCACAGCGTATTTCGATGTTGCATGAATTCAATGCACCGGAGTTTTACGACAAGTCATTGTTCAGGGGGTTTATCGCGGAACTTCGCAAAACAGGCTACCTGTCATCAAACCAGGACAATATGCTGGTGTTCGACCAGCGTCTTGAACAGATAAGCCAGGAAGCCCAATTTATTCTCGGTGAGGCCATTCGGCAGGAGATCGACCGGCAGACACCGGCGGCTGAAAACAACGACTGATCGCGGGTTAAACTATGCGTCGAGGTCTGGAATCAACTTTGACTCCAGCCGATCAATCCAGTCTTTGAGTTTTAACTTTCTCTTCTTCAAACGTCGCAGACGCAATTGATCCTGCCACGGGTCCACAGACATGCGTCCAATAGCCTGGTCAAGATCACGGTGCTCCTCGCGCAATTCACCCAATAGTCGCGTGATTTCTGAAGTGTTTTCTGATTTCATGAAACTCCGAATGTAATATACACTCCTGATCTCCACTATAGCACCAGAGGCGGGAGAATTTATCCATGGACAGAAGAAAATTTGTCGGCGCGGCAGGCTTGGCCGGGGCAGCAGGGCTTTTGGCTGCGTGTGGAAACCAGCCAGGATCACAGGCGTCGCCGGAAGCCACATGTAATGGCGAATCCAATGGTGAGACGTTTGAATGGAAAATGGTTACCTCTTGGCCACCCAATTTTCCAGGCCTCGGTACCGGTGCCAACCGGCTCGCAGAATCCATTACCAAGGCCTCCAACGGGCGGCTGAAAATCAAGGTATATGGTGGCAACGAGCTGGTTCCGCCGTTTGAAGTATTTGATGCGGTTCAGCAGGGCACTGCAGAAATGGGGCACTCCGGGGCCTATTACTGGAAGGGTAAAGCACCGGAAGCACAATTTTTTTCCGGCGTGCCATTTGGCATGACTGCGCAGGAATTACATGGCTGGCTGTACGTTGGTGGTGGCATGGAATTGTGGCAGGAAGTCTATGCACCCCATGGCCTGGTGCCGTTCCTGGCGAGCAATTCCGGTGCGCAGATGGGGGGCTGGTTTAACATCGAAATCAACAGCATTGAGGACCTGAAAGGTTTGAAAATGCGTATCCCCGGCCTTGGCGGTGAAGTCCTGAAACGGGCCGGCGGAACACCGACCAACATACCTGGCGCCGAGCTGTTTACTGCTTTGCAAACAGGCACCATCGATGCAACCGAATGGGTTGGCCCCTATAACGATCTTGCCTTTGGGCTGTTTCGTGCGGCCAAATATTATTACTACCCTGGCTGGCATGAACCCGGCACCGGTCTCGAGTGCATTATCAACCAGGAGTCCTGGAACTCATTGCCCGGAGACCTGCAGGCTATTGTCAGGCTTTGCTGCCAGGCGACAGTCATGGATAGCCTGTCTGACTTCACCTACAACAACGGGAAAGCACTCAATACGCTGCTGCGGGAGCACGCTGTCGAATTACGCCAGTTCCCACAAGAAGTGCTGACTCACCTCAAGTCGATCAGCGAGGAGTTGATGCGTGAGATGGCCGCCGAGAGCGAGTTGATGGGACGTATCTATGCTTCTTTCCAGGCGTATCAGGAAATTGTAAGACCATGGACGGCGATCTCCGACCGGGCACTATTGAATTTGCGGCCGGACGTCTGAGCACGACGAGATCCCGGACAATGCTACGCATTTCCGGGATGACAGTCAGAAAGTGACACCGTCATCCCCACGCGAGTGACGTCATCCCACTTAAGGACCGTCATCCCCGAGCGAGTGACGTCATCCCATTTAAGAACCGTCATCCCCGCGCAGGCGGGGATCTCAGCCAGGTTA
>CALJWY010000047.1 GCA_937974465.1 uncultured Lysobacterales bacterium
TATGATCTCCCGACGATGATATTCCAGCGATTGCCTGATCGTGTCAGCATCGACATTGGGGTTGCCGTCCATGTCGCCACCCACCCAGGAACCAAAGTGCAGCAGGGAAGGTAATGCCAAGTTCTGTGCGCCGGGCCAGCATGACTCAAGGGCGCTGCGGAGGCTTTCATAAAAAGGAGGTACGATTCTGTATAGCACGTCGGTGAGATAGAACAATACATGCTCCATCTCGTTTCTGACCGAGAGCTTCTGGTCCGGGTACATCTCTGTTTGCCAATTGCTGGTAACCGCAGCCCGTACGCGCTCAAGTGCAGCGTATTCTTCATCCGGCGTTCTCGTAGAATCCAGTCGGTCTACCAATCTGCGCAGTATCAACTGTTCCTTTTCCAACAGGGTACGCCGCGTGGCTTCGGTGGGGTGGGCTGTCATCACCGGTTCAATCGTCAGCCGGTTGAGTTCCTGCATCACTTCATCCAGCGTAAATGTGTCAAATTCACGCATCACCGCCAATAGTCCGGCTGGTTGCGCCTTGATTCCCCGTCTCAGGTAATCCCTGCGACGGCGTATGCGGTGTACTTTTTCTGCCAGGTTGACCACCTGGAAATAGGTTGTAAATGCACGTATCAGACGCCCGGCGTCAACCACATTCATGCTGCTTAACAATGTATCCAACTCGCCTGATGCGTTGCTGTCACCCTCACGCCGTTGAATGGCGGTGCGTCGAACAGCTTCTACCAATCGCAAAAACTCTGGCCCTTGCTGTTCCGCCAGCATTTCGCCCACGAGTGTGCCAAGCACCCGCACATCCTCACTCAGGGGCTTGTCTTTTTCAGGGAATTGGATATCGCGCATGCTTAGAACCCGGTTAGATTTCAATTAAAGAGATTAGAATAACCTAACAGGGTCAGTTTATATCTGAAAAATATCAGTTGCCGAGCCGCATTGCGCCTTTTCCCTGGTTTTGCCGGCTTTTTGTGTCCATGAGCAAACCCTGTACAAACACCCGGGAACAATATCAGCCATCAAGGCAGGGGGTGATCTGAGGTGCGTTCCAGGTAACTGGCCATCTTCAATGGATTATCCCGGCTTTCTTTAATTTCCAGCCGTGCAATTGTTTGCAGGTGGACTTCATCCGGTCCGTCCGCATAACGCAAAACCCTGCCTGCGGTATAAAGGTCCGCAAGCGGTGTATCAGGACTGACACCCATCGCTCCAAATACCTGCATCGCCCTGTCAGCAATCGTGGTAAGCAAGGTCGGCGTTATAACCTTTATCATCGATATCTCTTTGCGTGCCGCCTTGGCTCCGAACTGGTCAATCAACGAGGCTGACTTGAACACCAACAGTCGGGCCTGCTCAATTTCAATCCGCGAACGTGCGATCCACTCGCTGATTGCACCGTGTTGATACAGGTATTTGCCAAAGCTCTTACGCTCCTGCGAACGGGCCACCATGAGCTCCAGGCATACTTCAGACATACCTATTGCCCGCATGCAGTGGTGAATTCGTCCCGGGCCGAGGCGCGCCTGGGCGATCATGAATCCATCACCCTCCTGCGCAATCAGATTGTCGGCGGGAACCCTGACATCTCGAAAAAGGACCTCGGCATGTCCTTCAGGAGAATGGTGGTTGAGCGTTGAAATATTGCGCACGATTTCAACTCCGGGGGTATCCATCGGTACCAGCAGCATGGACTGCTGACGGTGTCTTTCAGCATCTGGATCGGTTTTCCCCATGACGATAAAGAGCTTGCAATTGGGGTGATTGGCATTGGTGATAAACCACTTTCGGCCGTTGATCACGTAATCATTGCCATCACGGCGGATGCTGGTTTGAATGTTGGTGGCATCCGATGACGCCACGTCGGGCTCTGTCATCGCAAATGCTGAGCGAATTTCACCATTGAGCAGGGGTTCAAGCCACTCCTTCCTTTGCGCATCCGTGGCGAACAGGTGCAGCACTTCCATATTGCCTGTATCAGGCGCACTGCAGTTGAAAACCTCGGATGCCCAGGGCACCCGGCCCATAATTTCAGCAAGCGGCGCATATTCCAGGTTCGTCAATCTGGTGCCCGGTTCATCATCGCGCAAATGTGGTAAAAAAAGATTCCACAAACCCTCGGATCTGGCGATGTTTTTCAGGTCTTCCATAAAGGAGACCGGGTAATTCCCTGCGCGGACCTCGTCGTTCCACAGCCCGATGCGTGGCACGATGTAATCGTCCATGAACTCATTTAGCCGGGTGGCCAGGCGCTTGCTTGTCGCGCTTAAGGAAAAGTCCATATCAGTCTCCTGTTGATGAAGCATCATCTCATTTTACGAGCCACGAGAGCACGACAGTGCGGCTCATCCCGGGGTCATATTCGATCGGGTTTTCAGTATAAGCCTTTCAGCGCGGACCTTAAAATATAAAGCCTGGCGATTGGCCATAATTGGCTTTTGCGGACGGTCCCGTGTCTTTTAAATGTTAAGCATTGTGCGGTGCGCCGGTTATTTCCAGGGCCATTTCAGCAAGCACCGGCACCATCGCGCCGACGGCAGCAGCTTTTTCATGCGAGGCGTTCCCCTGAATCGCACGTTTGGCTACGCCCTGGGCAATCGCTGCCAGCCTGAAGAAACTAAACGCCAGGTAGAAATCCCAGTTCTCAATTGTGGAGATACCCATGCTCTTGCAATAGGCGGAGACATAAGCTTTTTCATCGGGAATGCCCAGCTTGTCGATATCAATTCCCCTGAGTCCGGACATGACGGTTGGATCGTCGTTGTGTGGGAGCCGTAACGCCATACATTGATAGGCCAGGTCAGCATAAGGGTGTCCGAGTGTAGAGAGCTCCCAGTCCAGAACAGCGATGATCCTGGGTTCGTCTTTCGCAAACATGAGGTTATCGAGACGATAATCGCCGTGTACGAGAGAAACTTTTCCGTCATCAGGAGGGATGTTAGTGTTCAACCAGTCGATCAGTTTGTCCATTGCAGAAATAGTAGACAGCTCTGATGCCCTGTATTGTTTTGTCCAGCGGCCGGTCTGTCTCTGGAAATAGTTTCCTGGATAGCCATAGTCCAAAAGCCCGGCTTTCTCAATATCAACACTGTGAATAGCCGTTAGAACGCGGTTCATTTCCGCGTACATAGCACTCCGTCTTGCGTTATCCGGCACTTCGGGAAGTGTGGGGCCCCAGAATACGTCGCCATCGCAGTATTCCATTACATAGAACATGGTGCCGATCACATCAGTGTTTTCACACAGGTGATAGACATCTGCGACCGGGACGTCCGTGCTGCTCAATGCATGCAGCACCCGGTACTCCCGGTCAACGGCATGCGCGGACTTTAGTATCTTTCCTGGTGGCTGGCGTCTGAGGACATAAACCCCGGAGTTGGCTTTTAACTTGAACGTGGGGTTTGACTGACCATCGGGAAACTTCTCCAGCGTAATCGGCCCTTGAAACCCTGGAATGGAGGCTTCGAGGTATGTTGCCAACGTACCTGGATCAAGGCTATTGTCTGCTGTCATCATCCTGTTTACCCGGCTTGTATTAAAAGACAAGCATCTTAAATTTGATTGGCGTCATGTTTCTCCAGCTTACCAACCGGTTGCGCGTTGCGAATTGCAGCAGCAGTTGAATGATGGAGACTGGATTTTACTCGATCCGCTGAATTAAATTTTGAAAGCCCATACAATGCATCCCTATGAAAATTTCAAACCTCGTAAATCACGCGCTGCGCGTTGCCCTGATGGGTGCTGGTCTGGTGCTGTTTGCTTGCACGACACAAACTGTTGGCGGCGAGACAACACCCCTGAACATTTTGCTCACCAACGATGACGGGTATGACACGCCGGGTATTAAAGCTGTTCGCTCAGCCCTGCTCGAGGCGGGGCATGATGTGACCCTGGTGGCTCCCCTGAAAAATCAGAGCAGCAGTGGGGCGCGAGTGACTTCCAGTGGTACGCTTGACTATATGGAGCACTCAAAGGGTGTCTGGTCTGTTGACGGCTCTCCGGCAGATTCGGTACTGGTTGGCTTGTTGCATATCATGAAAGAGGATACGCCGGCCCTGGTGGTATCAGGCGCCAATTTCGGGCAAAACCCCGGCTATGCCATTAATTCAGGAACTGTCGGTGCCGCAACGGTTGCGATGTACGCAGGGTTCCCGGCTATTGCTGTTTCAGTTGCTGTTGATTTTTCTGAAGTGGCCGCTGAACCCTATCCGTTCCCGAGTACACTTAGAGCGTTTCCCGGTGCTGCTGCAATGATTGTGGGTCTTATTGAAGATTTACAGGAAACAAGAGCTGATAATGGTGATTTGCTACCCCCGCACATGATCTTGAATGTCAACTACCCCGCTTTAAGCACTGAAGAAATTAAAGGCATCACGGTGGTGCCTGCGGCACGGACTTCCGGGGTCCTGTTTGACTATGAGGAAACCGGCGAAACAGGACAGCTCAAGGTCCGGGTGCAACCGATAGCCCCACAAGAAGCAGGTAGTACTGACGCAGACTGGCAAATGCTTGGCGCAGGTTTTGTCACCATCAGCGTCCTGGATGGCGATTGGGATGCAGGACAGTCGTTACGTGAGAGTATCTCAGCAAGGCTGTCAGCATCCGGGCAGTGATGGGTTAAACAATCTCCGCCCAGACCGGTCTACCTGGTCACTTAGCATGGGCACTATCCGTATTTCATCTTTCCCGCACATCATGTGCTTAGCCAGGGCAGTTATTTTTGCTCGCCCTGGCAGCAATGTGCTTTTCGCGAGATTCTTCCATAAATTTACAAACGCTCATACGTACCAGATGATGAGTTTAACGTCCTCTGTGTCTGATTAAAATACTTGAAAGAAGCTACAACATACTGTATGTTCAATTTTGTGGGTACGCGCACCATTTGGGATGCGCGCTAAATTCGCGTTAAGACGGAGGTTTCATGAAAGATTTCGCACAGTTTTCCAATAAGGTACTAACTACCGCCATCCGGAGTCAGGCGCTAGCATTGGTCCTGGCTGGAGGCGCTTTGACCGCCTTTCCGGCCATGGCCCAGGATCAGCAAGATGGACTTACCCTGGAGGAAGTGATTGTCACGGCTACCAGGCGAGAAACCAGCTTGATGGACACCGGTATATCAGTCACTGCATTTTCTTCCGAGAAACTCCAGGAATTTGGCATTGACGATTTGAACGACTTGAGCGTCAACACCCCTGGGCTCTCGGTAACAACGGGCGAGAGAATAACCATTCGCGGTGTGGGCATTGATAGCCTCGCGCTGGGGATTGATGCGGCGGTTGGTACTTATGTCGACGGATACTTCACAAATGGAGTCGGTCCTTTTTGGGCCAATAACTTCTTTGACGTGGAGCGTATTGAAGTGTTGAGAGGTCCCCAAGGTACTTTGTATGGTCGTAATACGGCAGCTGGCGCGGTCAATGTAATCAGCAAGAAACCACAGCAAGAATTTGAAGGTGAAGTGAATCTGGAAGTGGGTAACGAAGGTTACAGTGTTGTTCAGGGCATGTTGAATATTCCGCTGGGTGACCGTTTTGCATGGCGCATGTCCGCATCACAACTCAATCGTGGAGCACTGCAGAAAAATGATGCAGGGCCTGATGTCGATGAAATAGATAACACCATGTTTGATACAACCTTACGTGCTGACTGGTCGGATTCGTGGCAAACGGATCTGAGGGTATTTACCTATACGCGTGATGGGCGGCCGAGTTCAAGGTACCAGTTGAATCCGTATCTGACAGATGTAAGGGTCTTTCCGGGTGCAACAACAATCAACCATACCTGGAATTGGGATCAGCCGAATCCTGCGGTTCAGGATCCAGGAAAAACCAGCCAGGATTTTGCAAACACACTGGATGAAGACTACACCAACGCAATATTGACCAACATATTTAGTATGGGTGATATCGACATCAAGTACATTGGTGGTTATGGGGATTTCCTGCGGGAGTCTGCTGGTGATGTGGACTGGTCTTCAAACCTGAACTCGAGTTCAGTCAATAATATTATCTCTGATTCCGAACAAATGACCCATGAGTTGCAGTTCATATCGGATTTTGATGGCAAATTGAACTTTATCGCCGGATTGTATTATTTCGAGCAGGATTCAAGGTTGTACTATGATTTTCAGAATGCGACCGATCCTATTTATTCAACGTCACTGAATTGGGATACAGAATTGGTTACCCTGGCATTTGCCGACTTTGCCAACTTTGGTCCCCGTTTCCCTGTGCCGGCCCCATGGGGTGGACCCTTGACCCTGCCAGGCGCGTTGATGAGCGAGTTGGTACTCGGCGGATTTCGCTTTGCTGACTTCCAGGGCGACCCGCAAAATCGAGTATTCTGGTTCGACACCGATCTGGATGTCACCTCCTATGCCGGCTACGGCCAAATTAACTACGATTTCACCGACAACCTTCAATTGACGGTTGGTGGGCGTTATACCTTTGATGAGAAGAAAGGCAGTGAGGTTGTCTACGCAGTGGCGCCAATGTATGAGGCATTCAATGCTGTGATACCGCTTGCCCCCGGAGTTTTTGGTGTTATCGAATCAGAGACCCACAAGGCTATTGGCAATAGTATCGCCTGGTTGGAAAATCGTGGTGATACCGCCAGCGATAAGATGGATTGGGACAATGTTAGCGGCATGGTTAGTCTGGACTACACCCTGGAAAGTGGTGACTTGATGTACGGTTCAATATCAACTGGATATCGCGCCGGCGGTTTCAATCTCGGTACGCTCTCACCGGGTGTGGACTCTTTTGATGAAGAGACGATCACCTCGTATGAGCTTGGCTACAAAGGCTCATTGGTAGATGACACGCTGCTCCTGGAACTCGCCGCTTATTACTATGATTACTCAGATTTGCAGGTTAACCAGGCCTTTGTTGATCCGGACTCTGGAACATCGGGAACCGAGTTTACCAATGCTGCCGAAGCCGAAGTAAAAGGACTGGAGGCGCAGTTCACCTGGCTGGTAAGTGAGAGTTTCCGTTTCTCTGGCAGTTATGCCTACAACAATGCCAAGTATAAGGACTTTCCTACCATCGACAGGTCCACCCTCATTCAGCTGCCGGTAAATTACAAAGGCAACAGGCTAAACCGTGCACCAGAGAACAAGATTGGCCTCTCGGCGAGCTACTATGTTGCTCTGGGTAACAGCGGTGATTTACTTTTCAGTGGCATCTACACCTGGGTGGATGAGATGTATACCAATCCGGCCAATTCTGAAAATGGCAGGCTGGACTCCTGGGACCGCCTTGATGCCCGAGTGACGTGGACTGCACCTTCGGACAAATTGGCCATCACCGCATTTATCAAAAATATAGCGGATGATCGCCATTCAACCGATGCCAGCGGCGGAACAATTTCGGATGGTTTCCTTCGC
>CALJWY010000048.1 GCA_937974465.1 uncultured Lysobacterales bacterium
CGATAAAGACATTGGTTCCGTAATTCCCCCGCCGGGGCTACAATCGGCGCAGTTTATCAGAGCAATGGATGAATCTCTTGGCAAATAACGAAACAATTCACTATCAAGGCCGCTTTCTTGGACTCAAGGAATCCGATCACTGGGAATACGCTTACCGTACAAACGCCACGGGGGTGGTGGTGCTGGTTCCTGTCACCGATGCAGGCGAACTGGTGTTGGTTGAACAATATCGTACCCCGGTCAGGAGTCGTGTAATGGAGTTACCTGCCGGTTTGGTGGGGGATACCGAAGCAGCCGATGAGGATTTCAAAACAGCAGCACAGCGGGAGTTAATCGAAGAGACCGGTTATCGTGCAGGTGTGTTGGAAGAACTTCTCACAAGCCCAAGCACGCCGGGAATGGCCAATGAGATGATCACCATATATTTTGCTTCAGGCCTTGAGCGCGTCGGCCAGGGTGGTGGTGATGACAGCGAAGATATTACCGTGCACCTGGTGCCGCTTGAGAACGCATCTGCATGGCTTGATTCCCAGCGGGCCGGAGGTATCATGATTGACCCCAAGATCTACGCGGGATTATTCTGGGCAGGAGAACGGGCTTGACGCCCCGGCCCTTATTTGCCAGCCCATCCTTAAATAACATTAAACATCAGACGCAAGAAGAATCATGCATGAAAACATCGCAAAACTCACAAGCCGCATCAGCCAGATCATCCTGCTCGTCGGGGTGCTTGGTATGAGCCAGGCTGTAGCAAACCAGAAGCCCGCGATAGTCATTCATGGCGGCGCCGGGACAATAACAAAAGCCAGCATGAGCGAAGACAAGGAAGCCGCCATTCGGGCCACACTGGAAGCTTCTGTAAAGGCCGGATACCAGGCATTACTTGATGGAGCAGACAGCACAGATGCGGTCACCAGGGCCATCAATGTGATGGAGGATTCACCGCTGTTTAACGCCGGCAGGGGTGCCGTTTTCAATGCCGAGGGCAAGCACGAAATGGATGCTTCCATCATGGAAGGTGCAGGCTTGAATGCCGGGGCCGTTGCATCTGTTGCACAGATTAGAAACCCTATTGACCTGGCCCTGAAAGTCATGACCGACTCGGAGCACGTTATGTTGATGGGTGCAGGCGCCGAAGAATTTGCCCGGCAACAGGGGTTTGAGATGGTTGACCCGGCGTACTTCCATACCGATTTCCGCTGGCAACAACTACAGCGGATCAAGGCCAAGGAGGTCGCACGGGAGACCGTCACGACGCAGGACCAGCACGATAAATGGTTTTCAACGGTTGGCGCCGTGGCACTGGACCGGCACGGCAATCTGGCTGCCGGGACATCAACGGGTGGCACATCGAACAAGCGCTGGGGGCGCGTGGGTGATTCACCCATCATTGGCGCTGGAACCTACGCGAACAACAACAGCTGTGCTGTCAGTGCTACCGGTCACGGTGAATTTTTCATCCGTCACGTAGTTGCCTACAACATTTGTAACCGGGTAGAGCTGGGAACGCCGCTTGCTGAGGCCGCCGATACCGTCGTCAGTGACATCCTCGTCAAGGCGAATGGAGAAGGTGGTGTCATTGCCATGGATCGCCAAGGCAACATCGCGACACCGTTCAATTCTGAAGGCATGTACAGGGCCAGTATCAACACCGCCGGCGAGATAAGCATTTCAATTTATCGGGAAAAAGGTGATCCGGAGCCGGCATTAATGGGCAATGTAGACCACTAGAACCCCTCGAATGCGGGTGTCGCAGAAATGCGACTTCTGCCGGGCTTTTCTACAGGTAGTTAAGGCGTTGCCAGAGGCGCATGGTGGCATTGGCACGGTTCAGGGTATAAATATGTAAACCTGGTGCGCCCCCGTGCAGCAAGCGTTCGCACAGCTTTGTCATCACTTCCAGCCCAAACTCCCGAATCGAGCCGTCATCATCACCGAAGGATTGAAGCCGTTTGCGCATCCAGCGTGGAATTTCCGCACCGCACATCGCCGAAAAACGTTCCAGGCTCTGGTAATTGGTGATCGGCATAATGCCTGGCGTGATCGGTATATCGATACCATGGCGCTCGCAATCATCCAGGAACTGGAAGTAGCAATCGGTATTATAAAAATACTGTGTCGTTGCACCATCAGCACCGGCATCCACCTTTTCCTTGAAGTATTTGAACTCGGTTTCAGGTGATTCTGATTCAGGATGAAACTCGGGGTAACAGGCCACCTCGATATGAAATTCGTCCGGGAAAGCCTCCTGGACAAACCTCACCAGGTCACTGGCATATTGAAACGGGCCCGGACCACTGGTTCCCTCAGCCCTGTCACCGCGCAACACCACCAGGCGTTCGACCCCAGCCTTTAAATAGGACTTCAACAGGCTACACAGCATCTCACGGTCCGTGGCCATGCAGGATATGTGCGGCGCCACAGGAACACCGGACCTCTCCAGCAGATCCGTAACGGTTTGCAGGGTTGCGTCCAGGGTCGAGCCACCCGCGCCAAATGTTACTGACAGGTAGCGAGGATTAAGCCTGGATAGCCTTTGCCAAGTGGTCTCGAGAGCCAACCGCTGCTGATCGGAACGTGGCGGAAAGAACTCGAATGAAATGGGTACGTTTGCTTTGACCATTTAATTACAGTTGCAGACCAGTCATGACCTGCCAGCCCGGATTATGCCGGGCTGACAGGAGCCATGGTCTCTAATAGCGATAGTGATCCGGCTTGTAAGGGCCATCCGCATCAACACTGATATAACCCGCCTGTACATCGGTCAAGCGTGTCAGGTTGGCGCCGATCCGGCTTAAATGCAGGCGTGCCACTTTTTCATCGAGATGTTTTGGCAACACGTAGACATCGTTTCCATACTGCTCGGGATTCTTCCAGAGCTCTATCTGGGCCAACACCTGGTTGGTAAATGAATTGGACATGACGAAACTGGGGTGTCCGGTGGCGCAACCGAGGTTAACCAGGCGGCCTTCCGCCAGCAGAATGATCCGTTTTCCGTCCGGAAATATGATGTGATCAACCTGTGGTTTGATGTTGTCCCATTCGTAGCCCTTGAGGCTGGCAACGTCAATCTCATTGTCAAAATGGCCGATATTACAAACGATTGCCTGGTCCTTCATGGCAAGCATATGATCATGGGTCAGCACGTTGTAGTTGCCCGTGGCCGTCACAAAGATATCAGCTTTGTCGGCCACTTCTTCCATCGTGACGACTCGATAACCTTCCATGGCAGCCTGCAAGGCACAGATCGGGTCAATTTCAGT
>CALJWY010000049.1 GCA_937974465.1 uncultured Lysobacterales bacterium
AGGGCTGGCTTTCAACTGCTTTAATTATCGCCCTGGTCTGTGCAGTGGGCTTTATGAGGACTTTTGCCGGACAAATGCGACAAACCTTTCCACCCACGGGTTTGCCTTGGTACTACGGTGGTGCGCAAAACCCGCCAGGAGGTTGTTGACGACAAGACCGTCATTGGCGCCGTCAATGCCGGTTCCTCTCAACACCCGGTGAGCAAATACCGGATTCGTTTCAAGGTTTTCCAGACGTGCATAATGAAATTCATGAACGTGCAAGTCGCTCGCTTGATTGTCGCCGGCTTGCTCCGGTTGTGGCCAGGGATGATTGCCGCTATCACGCAATATCATGTAGCCCCTGCCTTGTGGTCGTTTTCCAACCGTTACGTCAGACGCTATGGTGCCAACCATTTCAGCCTTTTCAGCCTGCCACTCGATCGCACGGGACAGATACATCAAGCCACCACACTCCGCATAGGCTGGCATGCCTGCGGCCAGTGCCTTGCGTATATCCATTCTCAGGCTTTCATTGGCCGACAGTGCCTGCAGATGGGTTTCAGGAAATCCGCCTCCTATGAACAAACCATCAGCTTCGGGCAGCCTGCTGTCTTCAAGTGTATTGAACGGGATCAGTTTAGCACCCGCCCTGGCAAACGCATCGAGGTCGTCCTGGTAATAGAATCCGAATGCTGCATCACGTGCAATAGCGATACGTACATCGGGTTTGGAATCGTGAGATGCAACGGGCACTGACCTGTTTGTGTTTTCATGCTTTGCTGGAGCGCGGGCGCTGTTTGCGATTTCAATAGTGCGATCAATGTTAACGCTTGTAGAAATGGCATCAGCCAAGCGGGTAATGATGAGGTCGCTTGAGCCGGAATCGCTGGTCTCATTGGCCGGCACCAGGCCAAGGTGTCGTTCCGGGATTTCGAGCGCAGCATCGCGCCCTATCGCACCCAACACCTCGATGTCGGTATAGTGCTCCAGTGCCCCGCGCAGTTTGGCTTCATGCCGCGAACCACCCACCTTGTTAAGAATGACTCCGGCGATGTTCACATCCGGGTCGAAATCCAGGTATCCACGGATCAATGGTGCTATGCCACGCGTCATACCGCCAGTGTCGATCACCAGGACAACAGGTGCGCCGAGCATGGTTGCCATTGCGGCGTTGCTGTCCGAACCCTTGATATCAACCCCGTCAAATAAACCCTTGTTACCCTCTATCAAACCGATATCCGCGTCGCCCAGGTTAACGGCAAAGGTATTGATGATTTCCGCATGTGTCTGGGTGAAGAAATCGAGGTTGTAACAGGGCCGTCCGGCAGCACGGCTGAGCCACAGCGGGTCGATGTAGTCGGGTCCTTTCTTAAAGGTCTGTACTGCAAGCCCCTTACGGGCCAGTGCAGCAGTCAATCCAATAGAGACAGAAGTCTTGCCTGAAGACTTGTGGGCGGCGGCGATGTAAATGTGGCCCATGTAATTTACGCCGTGGTGGCGTGCTTCAAGACGATTTTGCCGTCACGGAATGGTGTGGATCAATCGTTGCGTTGGCCAGTGATGCTGGCAGGAAACGCAGCAGCTTCATCCCAAACAGGGTGATCAGACCGGTCAACGCCACACCACCAAGACCCAGTCCTATTTCGGGCAGACTTGGGGCATAGCTTGCAATCACACCATCGTTGAAGCTCGAAGAGACCTCCATACCCGGGAACAGTTCGAGAGGATATGCCTGTCCGCCAATTACAATTACATAGACCTGTGCAAAGCCGCCAATGATAACCAGGGTTGATGCGAGGATGGCGTTTCGGCTGACATCACCGGATGCCCTGAATACCAGGACCATCGGGATAATACCGCCGACGATCACCTGTCCGACCCAAAACAGCAGGGTGTAGATTCCGCCATCAAGCAGGATGAACTTCTCAACGCCGATATGCTCTGCTGCATACAGGTTGGTCAAATGCTGGATGGCTGTGAAATACAGCACCAGGGCGGCAAAAATGCCCAGCAGGCGGCCCAGTTTATTGACAACTTTGTCACCGATGTCGCGTTCACTTCCACGGCAGGCAGCGAGCAGAACAAGGATATAGACCGCCAATCCAAACGAGAAAGACATGGCGATGAACAGTGGAGCCATGATCGCGGAATCATAGGCTTCACGTGCTACCAGGAAACCAAAAATTGAGCCGGTACCGGTGGTCAGTATCAGGCGCCACAGAAATGCAAGCATACCTGCTGACTTGGCAAAGCGGTTCATGCGCCGTTCCATCTGCAGCCATAGATAGGCTGCGACAATCACCATGAAGCCCACGTACAGGAAAATATTCCATGTAAATATAGATTTCAAATTGTAGTTGGTCATTGCGACGATCAAGCGGTCAGGCCGGCCGAGATCAAGCACCAGCACAACCAGCCCTCCTAGCAACAATGCAATGGCCAGTAGGCCGGAAAGACGGCCCAGTGGTTTGTAGATGGTCTTGCCAAACACCGTGCCGATGGAGGCTACGTTGAGTGCGCCGGAGGCGGCAACGATCAGGAAGATGGCAAATACGTGTGGCATACCCCAAACAACCTGGTTGTTCATTCCGGTTACGTAATGGCCTGAATGTTCCATGTAAAAAGCCGATGCCAGGGCGGTCAGGACAAACACCAGCAGGATCGCCGCAAGTGCATAAAACTGCGGGCTTCGCCCCTTGATTTCGCTGTAAATGATGCGCTTCACTGTGCCACTCCTGTCAAGCTCCCAGGGTCAAAGGTTCCGATAACGTACGCCGGGGTCGAGCCCCAGGTCTGCACGAATCTGCTGCGTCGCATACTTGGCAACACGTTGAGAAATTTCACTATCCGGGTCCTTCAGGTCGCCAAACAACATGGCGCCACCGCCGGTATCGGAACAGGCCTCGACACAGGCGGGTTGGCCGCCAGCATCTACACGATGGACACACAGGGTGCAGCTTTCCACGGTACCCTTGCCGCGTGGTGCGTGGGGTTTCTGGTCCTCAAGTGACTCATGGATAAATGACCTGGCCTTATACGGACAGGCCATCATGCAATAGCGGCAGCCGATACAGGTATGCTTGTTGACCAGCACAATGCCATCAGCCCTTTTGAAAGAAGCACCTGTCGGGCAAACGTCTACACATGGGGGGTCAGCGCAGTGCTGACACATCATGGGCAGTGACTGGCTGGCGCCGGTTTGCGGGTTGGTGACATCGACTTTTCTGATCCACTGTGCATCTGTTGCCGGCCTGCCATGGCCTTGCAATCCATTCTCTTTGCTGCAGGCGGTGACGCAGTCATCACAGCCACTGTCGCAACGGTTCAAATCAATCAGCATGCCCCAACGTACATTACTGGAAACGGCACTGCCGGAAACACGCGCGGCAGCTGAATTTGACTTTGTGATTCCATACAGCATCACACCAGGGGCCAAGGCAACACCGGCAGCAGCAGCCACGGCGCTTAAAAACTTACGCCGGACCGGATCAAAGCCGGGTGTCGGGGTCGATTTTTCTGTTTTGATGCTCATTAATTCTCAACTCCGGGGCGTGATGCGTGGCACTGGAAGCAATCCACGCTCACCGCAGCATAATCGTGACAGGAGCGGCAAAAGTGTTGTGGGCTTGATACCGTGACCGGAACCGAATCCGGACCATTGACCACATGACAGTTAATACACTCTTTCAGGCTGTGCTGTTCGGTGCGAACACCGTTAATTACGGTTTCATCACGTTGATGGTCAAGCAGATCCATATGGTTGCGCCGCATAAAATCGGTATCTTCGACGCAGGTTTCACCCTGGCCCATGGCAATGGCGGGAAACGGAACACCTTTTGTATTGTTCTGCTGGTCCGCCGCGTGGGATGCGACGGCCAGGCCAGCCAACGCAATCACCAGTATGCCGATTAGGGCGCGGTGCCGGGTCATGCCTTATTCTCCCAACCCCATCTGGATATAGCCGGAAGGGCAGACGTCTTCGCAAATATGGCAACCAATGCATTTGGTGTAATCGGTATCGACATAGCGGCCCATGGTCGATTCAGTTTTCTTGACCCGGAAGATCGCATCCTGGGGACAGAACACAACACAATTATCACATTCAAAGCACATACCGCAGCTCATGCATCGACTGGCTTCCGCCTGTGCCTGTTCCGTAGTCAGACCTTCGATGCGTTCACCAAAGGAACCCAGCACGGAATCGGCAGTAATGGTGCTTTCGCTCCGTTTGTTTCTTTCCTCATAGGGAAAATGGCCGAGAAACAATTCGTCTGAAGGCACGATCTCGACAAATGAGCGATCTTCATAATTATGAATCGCATACTCGGCTGAATCCGTGCCACGTTCCTGTGCATGTGGATATTCAGCAGGCGCGTGATCAGTCTCTCTCAATTTGTCGAGCAGATTGAAGCGGTGTACATCCACCTTGGGACGTTTTTTTGGATCATTGCCAGAGAGGAATGAGTCTAATCCTTCCGCGGCTATTGAGGCCTGGCCGATGGCAGTTGTCAAAAGATGTGGCCTGATAATATCGCCGCCGACAAACATATCGGGGTGGCCTTTGACACGGTAAAAACCATCGGCATCAATCAAGCCGCGGCCGCTGTCAAATTCTTCAAACCCGGCGAGGTCACCACGTTGTCCAATAGCCGATACCAGGAGATCGAACTCCATTTCCTTCTCGGTGCCCTCAACCGTGACCATATCACCCGAACTCCAGTCGGTTTGAATCACACGTACGCGGGTTGCGCGACCATCATCCCCGACAATCACTTCCACCGGCAGTAGACCGGGCAGGATATTCACACCCTCTTGCGAGACATGCTCTACTTCCATCTTGGTGGCCGGCATGATCTCCGCGGATTCCCGCGAAATAAGCGTGACATCGGCGCCCTGGCGTTGGGCCGCTGTGGCAACGTCATGCGCCATATGACCAAGAATGATATTTTCAGGTTTGTCGTGCTCGCGTTTGTGCGTGATGTGGCCCAGGCGACGGGCAACTGCGGCCACGTCCATCGAGGTATCACCACCGCCGACCACCAGGATTTTTTCAGAAGTATGCTGCAAACGGCCGTCGTTGAATGCCTGCAGGAAGGCGACACCCGAGACAACGTTGGGCGCATCACCGCCAGGTACGGGCAATGCCATACCGGACTGGGCACCAAGGGCGATAAACAGGGCATCAAACTCCGTGCGGAGTTCTTCCACGGTAATGTCAGTTCCTATCTTTGTGTTATTACGGACTTCAACTCCAAGATCGAGGATACGCTGGATTTCGCCATCGAGAACCTCATCCGGTACCCGGTAGCCGGGGATGCCATAACGCATCATACCGCCAAGTTTCTGTTTTGCTTCGAATACGGTGCAGCCATGCCCCATGCGGCGCAGGTGGTAGGCACAGGCAAGACCGGCAACGCCACTGCCGATGATGGCAACCTTTTTACCCGTGTCTTTACCGGCAGTGTGCAGCTTGAGTCCGTGTTCCAGTCCGTAATCACCGATAAACTGTTCTACAGCGTTGATTCCAACGTGGTCTTCCACCTCGTTGCGGTTGCATCCGTCCTCGCAGGGCGCGGGACAGACCCTGCCCATGATGGCCGGGAACGGGTTGGCGTCAGTAACCCGGTTAAAGGCATACTCCTGCCAGGGTTTATCGCCAGGTGGCTTTTCGATGCCCCGTACAATGTTCAGCCAACCACGGATATCTTCACCCGAGGGACAGCTTCCCTGGCAGGGCGGAGCACGGTGGACATAGGTTGGGCACTTGTGAGACGCATCTGCGGTGAATATTTCGTCCACCCAGGGTCGGTGTGCATTGTCCCCGTCTTTGTAACGGCGTTTGGTGAGCAGTTTTTCAGTCATCTTCCAGTCTTCCTGCGCAGATCACCGCGCTTGGTATTGATCGAACTTAATTGACGGCCCTGTCAGGCCGTTGCCACATCTTCAGTCTCATCAGTCTCGGCTTCAGTGCCGGTCTGTCCATCCAGGATGATTGCATTTGAAACCAGTTGGTGAAGGCTGACAATTCTGTCCATTCCAAAGCCGTACTTGGGCATCACCTTGGAGAATTGCGATTTACAAATTGCGCATATGGCCGCCATGTGTGTGACGCCATGTTCTTCAACAACTTCTTTCAGGGCCTCCATCCTTGGGGAGGCGCCCTTGGTACGGATTTCCAACAGGTCGTCGGTGAGTAATCCACCGCCACCACCGCAACAAAAAGTACCTTCGCGGATGGTATCGGCAGCCATATCAACAAAGTTGTTACACACGGCCCTGATGATCGCGCGTGGTATTTCAAACTGACCGCCCGGTGTGTCACCCATGCGTGATCCACGCGCAACATTGCAGGAGTCATGAAAGGTCAGGGTCATGTGATCGTTGGCGGATTTGTCCAGGTTTAACTCACCCTTTTGAATCAGGTCCCAGGTGAATTCACATATGTGTTGCGGTACCGGGTAGTCCGGATCCAGAAAATCAAATGGGCCAACCAATGTGTTCATAAAGCTGTAGGCGACACGCCATGCATGTCCGCACTCACCAAAAATAATCCGTTTGACGCCCAGGTCCTGGGCAGCTTTCCTGATCCGCTCTGCGACCTCTTGCATCTGCTCGTAGGAGCCGATGAACATGGCGAAATTAGCCGCTTCAGAAGCATATGAACTGAGGGTCCAGCTAACGCCGGCCTGGTGGAAAACCTTGGCGTAACCGATCAGGCCATCGACATGTGGTTCAGCGAAAAAGTCAGCGCTGGGAGTCACCAGCAGAATGTCTGCACCCTTTACATTGACCGGCAGCTTCACGACCACACCGGTTTCTTCTTCGATGTCTTCTTCAAGGCCTTCCAATGTGTCTATCAGTGCCGGCTCAGGCAAGCCCAGGTTATTGCCGATTTTGTGTACCTTGCCGAGAATTTCGTTGCAGTATTTCTGGCCTTTGCCAATGTGGTCCATGATCTCGCGTGCGGCCATGGAAATTTCTGCGGTATCGATCCCGTAGGGGCAATAAACTGAACAGCGACGGCATTGGGAACACTGGTGGAAATAGCTGTACCAATCGTCCAGCACCTCTTTGGTCAGGTCTTCGGCGCCCACCAGTTTTGGAAAATACTTGCCTGCGAAGGTGAAGTAGCGACGATATATTTTGCGCAGAAGGTCCTGCCGGGCAACCGGCATGTTCTTGGGGTCGCCAGTGCCGAGGAAGTAGTGGCACTTGTCGGTGCAGGCGCCGCACTTGACGCAACCGTCCATATACACGCGCAGTGCACGTGACTTTTCAAGCAATTCACCAAACTTCTCGATCGCCCTGGCTTGCCAGTCGTCCACCAGTTCACCCGGAAAACCAAGCGCTTCCTGGTGAGCAGGGGCTGCAACAAATGGTGATGAATCTTTCATCACGTCCCTGTTGAGGGCCGGAATCTCGAACAGGGTATTGATTTTGATTGTTTCGAAATCAGCCATCAGCTATTCGCTCCCGGCTTTTTGTCGGTTTGCATCCAGTGCAGCTGCCCAGGGTGCAAGATGTCTTTTCTCGCGCGGATTATCGACCTGGTTGCGTGATGGACTAAAGAAAACCCCCGGCGCGTGCAGCAGCTTCGAGTAAGGAAAAACAAACATCAGGACCAGCACCAGGCTCAGGTGAAGCAACAGAAGAGGATCGGATGGTAGGGGTTGCCAATTGAAGTACATCAGGCCAAGCACAAACGCCTTCAATGCAACAATATCGGTATGGGCGACATACTTCATCAGCAGACCGCTGACTGCGATACCAATCAACAGCACCAGCATCAGGTGATCTGACGGCCCGGAAATATAGCGAACACGCTCAACCAGGAAGCGACGGCCCCATAAGGCCAGCAGACCGGCAAGCATGGCGAATCCTGCATACTTTCCAAAGGGTTGAACCCAGTTCACCCAAAACCAAACGGGTTCGGTGAAATAGCGCAGATGTCGCAACACCACCAGTAGCATGGCAGCGTGGAAAACCCACCCAAACAGCCAGGTCCATTTATTTGCCTTGTAGAGGCTTTCAAAGAAAGCCACTTCCCTGAAAAGACGCGCAACCACCCCCTGCCTGGTAATCGGTGCAGGGGTGGTTGGTATTTTCAGTGGAGCGGGAGTTCGCGCATACAACCGGATTCTATATGCCAAACCGACGACAAAAACCGCCGTCGCCAGGTAAAACAAAACAGCAAAGATTGTGCTTAGCAACACATTCTCCCGGTCAGAGCGACAGTGGCCGCAGGCCACTCCGCAGGTTGTTTTTTAGATACAGCCCGTAGGTTTCGGTAAACCGGCAATTTTGCAGGCTTGTTTGGCTGGACCATATGGAAACAGTTCATACAGGTACTTGCTGTTACCTTTATCAGCGCCGAGTTTTTTCTTGATTGCCTTGGTCAGAACACGGACCGCAGGAGCGATTTGGTATTCTTCGTAATACTCGCGCAGAAAGTTAACCACTTCCCATGCGTCGTCATTCATTTCAATATTTTCGTCTTCAGCGATCAGTACCGCCAGATCGGCGTTCCAGGCGCTGATGTCTACCAGGTAACCTTCTTCATCGGCCTCAAATGTCTTGCCGTTTAATTCGTATGCCATGATCAACCTCTTCTTTAATTATCTACCAATTTATAACCAGGACTGAGCAACATCGTGCTCAGCAACTAAATCAACAAAACCACCGTAATCAACGACATTGATGCCATCAATCAAAGGGGTATCGTCCAGGCCGCGGGCACTGACATCCGGTCCCAGAACATAAAACTTCAGGTCTCCCATCCTGCCCTTGACGGCATCGGCATAAGCGGCATTATTCATTGCAGCGAATACGCCGTCTTCCAGCAATAGCACAGCACTTCCGGATTTTGCCAGGCGTAGGCAGCTATCCAGGTTGTTGCGCTCGAATGGGGATTTATTGACCAAGTGCAGCATCGTAGTCATGAGCTTATCACCACGTCTTGTTGCGCCATAATTTCGCTAAGGCTTTCTGCATTGAGGACTTCAACCGGGATAATCAGGTCATCGGCGGTCAGTCCGCGTGCGTCCAGGGACTCCTGTTCGACATAGATTTTTTCCACGTCGTAGTCATCGAGGGCACGGTAGGTGTTCGAAAAGTTTTTCATTCCGATGGCCGTTGTGTCCTGGTTCTTTTTAATCTGAAACACACCATCATCGGCAAACACGACGCTGACATCCTGGTCGAATGCTGCAGCGATTAAAACAACCTCAAGACACTCCAGTGCGTAGATCGTGCCATATGGTGCTTTACGGTTGACATACATGAAGCGTTTAACAACTTCAGGGCCATCCTCTTCCCAGGGTTCCATGTTTTTTCTCCTATTGTGTTCCTTGAAGGAACACTAATCGCCAAACACGACCAAACGGTCATTCTCAATGCCGGCCTCTACCAACTGGCCGAGCCCTGAAATACGAAAGCCATCCTTGAGGACCTCTTCCTTTATGCCACGCCGCAAGGCCGCTGCGATGCAGACCACCAGGTCAATGCCATGTTCTTTGCCCAGGGCCGCCCACAGGGCAACCAGGTTCCGGTCATCGGATTGTGGCTCTGATAACTTGTTGGAGTTGTTGACGCCATCATTGTAGAAAAACACCCTGGCAACCTCGTGTCCCTTGGCTATTGCTGCCTCTGCAAACCGGTAAGCACTGTCTGAGGCCTGGTGGGTAAAAGGGCCTTCGTTAACTAGAATTCCAATTTTCATAAGATTGACTTCATGTTGCCTGGAGCGTTAAAAGTGTAAGTGAGTTGAGGCATTCAAGCTCGCACGGGCGCCACGCCAATCATCGATCTGGTGCTTGGTAAACGCCAGTTCAGTCATGTCAAAGAAGCGTGCCCAGCCGATACGCTCTATCCATTCACCCATGCGTTCCCATGCCTGGGCATCTTCCTTGTAAGCTTTGAGAATCCTCATCACGATCGCGGATACCTCCGGCCAACGCGGTGCATTGTTCGGCAGGTTTGCAGCTACCAGTTTATGGAAAGTTGGTTTTGAGCGCGCGTTTGAATGCTTGCCTCCCACCCAGATTGCGAGTTTGGTGGAATCATCGCCGTTGATTTGCATCGGCGGGCAAGGTGGATAGCAGGCGCCACAACAGATACATTTTTTCTCATCGACTTCGAGCGAAGGCTTACCGTTTACCATGGCTGGTCGGATGGCTGCTACAGGGCAGCGGGCAACCACGGCGGGGCGCTCACATACGTTGGCGACGAGATCATGATTGATTTTTGGTGGCTTCGTGTATTGCACATTGATGGCGATATCGCCCTGGCCACCACAATTAATCTGGCAACATGAGGTTGTCAGGCGCACACGGTTTGGCATTTCTTCATGGGTAAACTCGTGATGCAACTGATCCATTAGTGATTTGACTACGCCGGAGGCGTCGGTGCCGGGGATATCGCAGTGCAGCCATCCCTGCGTATGGGAAATCATCGATACTGAATTTCCGGTGCCGCCGACCGGGAATCCAGCCGCATTGAGTTTCTCAATCAATGGTCCGGTTTTTTCCAGTGAAGTGCACATGAACTCCGCATTACTTCGGGTTGTAAAGCGCATAAAGCCGTCCGCAAACTCATCCGCCAGTTCGCACAATTTGCGAATCGTGCCAACATCCATCTGACGCTGTGTTCCGGCACGTACTGTCCAAATTTCGGCGCCGCTGTGAGCCATGTGATGTAAAACGCCCGGGCGTGGCCGGTCATGCCAGGCCCAATTACCATAATTTTCTTTCAGAGTGGGGTGCATGTATGGAAAAGGATCGGGAACACCGTGCTCATCAGGTCTGCGTGGCATTACTGCGTTTTTCATAGTTTATTCCTCATACTCAATGTGCATTGATGCGTATCGCACATTTAATTCTGTTGTGACTATTTGCTTGTGGCTTTCTTGTGTTCGAACCATTTCGCGGCCTCTTCATCCCAATCATCGGTACGGACATAAGAGCTGGTGCGGGGATGGTTAACCATGTTTGGATCGACAGGCACATCGAGTGCTTCAAGGAAGTTAGCAAGACCGATTCGATCAATGGTTTCGCCGATGCGCTCGTGTTCCAGTGCGTTATCCGCAAAGAAGTCAATGCACTCCTCGGCAAACTCAACCAGTTTTTCGTAGTCTTCATCGGTATCAAGTTTCAGGAACGGATGGATGACCGTACCCATTTGGTCACCGATTTTCAGCGACCGTTTGCCACCCATCAAAACGGTAACACCACGATCTTTACCCGGTGACAAGGCCTTGGTCATGACGTTGATGCAATGCATGCAACGCACACAGCTCTTGTTGTCGACATCCAGTGTATCGTCGTCGTTCAGGCTCAGCGCACGCGTCGGGCACATTGCGACAACAGTATCAATCATCTGTTTGCGCCCCACTTCGGCGACATGTTTTTTGACCTCTTCCTGGTCGACTTGCATATCATCACGCCAGGTACCGATAACAGCCATGTCTGCCCGGTGGATCGCGTTGACGCAATCATTCGGGCAACCGGAGAATTTGAATTTGAATTTATAGGGCAGGGCAGGGCGATGCATTTCATCGAGCAGGCTGTTGATGATCTCGCGGTGTGCACGCACTTCGTCATAACATGACTGTTCGCAACGGGCATGGCCGACACAACTCATTGAGGTTCTCAACGCGGGGCCTGCGCCGCCCATGTCCAGGCCGATTTTATTCAGGTCATCGAATGCCGGTTGAACATTATCAGTTGTGCAACCCTGGAACATGATGTCCCCAGACTGGCCGTGGAGCGCGATCAGGCCTGAGCCGTGTTCTTCCCAGATATCGCACATGTCCCGCAACAGCTTGGTCGAGTAATGCATTCCTGCCGGCGGTTGAACCCTCAGCGTATGAAACTCGGAAGATTCCGGGTAGTCCTTTGCGACCTCTGAAAAGCGGGGGATAACCCCACCACCATAACCGAACACACTCACTGTGCCGCCCTTCCAGTAGCCCCTGCGGGTTTTATATGAGTGCTCAAGCTGCCCCAGGAGATCCTTCATCATGTCGGCTCCGGGTTTTCCCTCATCCGTTGCCAGCCGCTCCAGGCCCTCGACAAAGCTTGGCCACGGGCCACTCTTTAATTCATCCAATAAGGGGGTTTCGTGTGCTTTTTTCGTCATGATTGCTCCACTAAATCAGCTTGATAAACATGCGCTCTGTTGTTGCAATCCGGGGTGGATCTGATAACAGATGCCATGCATTAATTATAGTCTGGGATCTAATAAAAGGTAGTTGACTCAACTTGAAATACGAACATGTTTTCTGTCGGCAACTTCAGCCCATTCTGCTATATTAGAATTTTATGATATACAATTTCAAGTTTTTATTTCCACAGTGTTGAGTTTGGTTTGGAATTCAATCGGTCAGGATCGTTCTTAAACCATTGTTTTAAAGAGTGTTAATTTATGGATAACGTCAGTTACATGCAGTGGCGACGACAAAAGCTGGATGATTACCCGCGGAATATTGAAGCGCTGGTCGTGGATATCGGTGGACTTAATCGTCTGAGTGCTGGTGAAAAAGACATGATCATCGATAAATGCCGACGCTATAACATGGCCATCTACCGGTGTGCGGATCCCGCTGTTGACCGTGCTGCGATCCGGGCTTTCGCTGCGAACTTTGGCTTGAACCGGCCCGATTATCACCTGTGCGCAAACGATGATGGTGTTTCAGAACTGTGTGTGGCATCAGTTGGAACCCGTACCGCGTATGTCCCGTATTCCAACCGGAGTCTAAGCTGGCATACGGATGGTTATTACAACCTGCAGTCGCGGCGGGTGAGGGCTGTTGTGCTTCACTGCGAAGCCGATGCAGCAAGTGGCGGTGAAAACGCACTTTTGGATACCGATATCATGTACATCCGCCTGCGTGATGAGAGCCCTGACTTTCTAACCGCGTTTGAGCACCCCGAGTGCATGACCATTCCTGCGAATAGAGATAGTCTGGGTGAAATCCGGCCTGAAGTGACCGGACCGGTTTTGAGTTATGGGAGTGGCGGGTCTATTCACATGCGTTACAGTGCGCGTAAGAGAAATATTAAGTGGCGGGAAGACGACATGACCAATGCTGCCAGAGAATGTATGTCAAGCGTTCTGGGAGATAAAAACGGTCCCGCGTTGCACTATCGGCTGAAACCGGGTGAAGGGCTGATTTCCAACAACGTCTTGCACAACAGGACTGCATTCGAGGATGGGGAGAAATCGCCCAGGAAGTTATACCGTGCGCGTTTTTTCGATCGCATCAAGACACTGTAATATGTACACCAAGCGCCGTTCAGGCAAAGGAGTAATCCGATGGAAACCATTGAAATCAAGTTAAGCGATATAATTATCCAGCACCCGGGTATCAACTCATTTCCAGAGTTGATGGAGGCGGTTCGACTGATGTCTTCAGAGCACATGATGTATCTTAATTTTGATGTCAAACCCGATTATCGTGACACGCCCAAAAACTGGCAGTGGAAACTGGAGTCGGTATTTGGAACGGGTGGCTCATGATTGAATCAACGGTCACCAGGCTTGACAAGCTTATTGCGCCCTACGGACGCGAGATCACACTTGAAAATGTAGATTATGAAAATGGTATGCGGGTGCTTCGTATTCATATCCGTGAAGGCAATCGTTTCACTGTAATGGACATCAATGAAGAGGTCGCTTCGCAATGGGGCGATATCATGCGCGAGTGGGCCGGCCCGGCACACACTGGCAGGCCCTGACATGGAGCATCTGCCAATATTTTTGAATGTAAAAGGCAGGCGCACCCTTGTTGTCGGCAGTGGGGTCACCGCCGCGCGCAAAGCAGACCTGTTATTGCGGGCTGGCTCCGATGTGACGATTGTTTCTCCGGAAATCGGGGAAGAGCTTTCGCAGTTGCGCGCCTCTTACGAATTTACACATAAATCCAGTGCATTGGCTGCCGAAGATCTGCAGGGATGCCTGGTCGTCTTTGCCTGTTCCGGTGACGACGCTGTTAATCAACGGCTGTGCAAGTTTGCGGCCGACGCGGGCATCATGGTCAATGTTGCAGATAACACGGAAAATTGTGATTTCACAATGCCGGCCGTGGTCGATCGCACACCTTTATTGATCGCCATTTCCACAGGCGGCAGCTCACCATTGTTAACCCGGATGCTCAAAGCACGCTTTGAGACAACGATACCGGCCGCATATGGGCGCCTGGCGGAATTTGCCGGCAGTTACCGTGACCGTATTAAAGCCATGGTCCCAGACCTGACCCGCAGACGCAGGTTTTGGGAATCCATGATTTCCGGTCCGGTTGCGGAGCATTTGTTTTCGAGCCAGGTCGAAGAGGCTGACCTGCTGATGGAAAACCTTCTTGATGAGGCGGCAAAAGAAGGTGACCAGCCACCTGATGGAGAGGTGTACCTGGTGGGGACCGGGCCGGGAGATCCCGACCTTCTGACCTTCCGGGCGCTTCGTCTCATGCAGCAAGCCGATGTCGTGTTATATGACCGCTTGATTGGTGAGGGCATTCTTAACCTGGTGAGAAGGGATGCTGAAAGAATTTATGTCGGTAAGCTCACCAATGACCATTCGGTACCGCAGGAAGAAATTGGCAATATGTTGATCCGCCTGGCCCGACAGGGCAAGCGGGTGCTGCGCTTGAAAGGCGGTGATCCATTTGTTTTTGGCCGTGGGGGTGAGGAAATCGAGGCCCTGTCCGAAAACGGTGTTACCTTCCAGGTCATTCCAGGGGTAACCGCAGCAGTTGGCTGCGCATCCTATTCAGGTATTCCTTTAACGCACCGTGATCATGCGCAGGGGTGTATGTTTGTTACCGGTCATGAGAAAGACGGCAAACTCAACCTGAACTGGAAGAGCCTGATCCAGCCACGCCAAACCGTGGTGGTTTATATGGGCCTGTCATCAATGGCGGCGATTACAAAGGGCTTCATAGCCAATGGTGCAGACCCAGCAACGCCGGCAGCGGTGATTGAAAATGGAACGCGAGCGGGACAACGGGTCATTACCGGGACATTGGAGTCACTTTCTGAGCAAACAGCAGTGGCCGGTATTAAAAGTCCTGCGCTGATCATTATCGGAGGCGTGGTGACACTGCGTGACAAACTTTCCTGGTTTGCCAACAAAACCCGGGAACAACGGAACATTGCGAACGGCCCAGGATGACATGGACCCTGAAATATTATGGTGAGATGCCTTTCTGAGCAAAATTTGAGCATATAGGAGCATATACTAATGAGTGACGCACTAAGCTACCTGATCAAGGCTCGTCCGGAGGCGATGACAGCCTATTTCACATTTTTGAAAGACACCGGCAAGCACCTTGATCCAAAAACACGTTCATTGATTTCGGTTATCACCAAGATTGATGCCCAGACCGAACGGGGCCTCAGGCAGTATTTGCCGCGCGCCATCCGTGATGGTGCGACGCCACATGAGATCCTGGATGCTATCCTGATGGCCTTCCCAACATTGGGGCTGGCTAAAATTGTCTGGGCGGTCGACATCCTCCTGGATATGGACATCCCGGAATTCCGTGTTGATCAATTGGGTGCTGAACCCGGTTGGCATGACCTGGCCGCATGGGATGAGGTAAAGGAAAACGACATTACCTATATTGAAGACCGTGATGGAAGAAACGTTTTTGTTTATCGTGACGGTGATGACTGTCGGGTTTACGATAGCCGTTGCCCCCACCAGGTCACTGACATTCCCCACCTGGCCTTATCCGGCAAGCAGCTGACATGTCCAAAACACGAGTGGGCATTTGATGTTTCTAGCGGTGAATGTGTCGCCAAGGGGACCAGGCCGTTAAAACAGTTCACCAGCAGGATTGTCGACGGCCGGTTACAAGCCAATTGGTAATGATCATTCTGGTGGGTGAGCTGGTTTATATGCGGTAGGGGCCGCTCCTCGGTAACTGCTCCTGCATCCCTGCAGTCGTGCGCATCTGACCTCCAGGGACGGAGGAAATGCAGGAGATTGTAGGGAACAATCCCTGCCTGCGCCCGCGGCATACCGTTCGTCCTGAACATAAAAAAACGCCGGCAGAAGCCGGCGTAAGTGCTGAGTCACACATTGGAGATTAAGTTGCGGTCGTCTCTATTTCAGTGTGGGTACCACCTGGGAGTTTGCCACGGATCTTCCGTTTTATCTTACCGAAGAAAGTACTGATATCCAGCCCGATGCCATACAAAGACGGCACCATCAGTAACGTGACAAAGAAAGCGCAGAACACGCCGAAAGCAAGTGATACAACGATCGGTTGCAAGAAGGCAGCCTGGATAGATCGTTCCAGCATCATCGGGGTCAGTCCCACGATGGTGGTTACCGATGTCAACAGAATCGGCCTGAAGCGGACAACACCTGCTTCAACAATGGCTTCCCGTGCTGACATGCCCTTGTCTTTCAGCCGGTTGCAATAATCCATCAAAACAAGGTTGTCATTCACCACCACTCCCGCCGCAGCTGCAATGCCGAAGTAGCTGAAAATGGCCATGGTCATATCCAGCATCGCGTGACCGAAAATGGCGCCGATAAAAGCATAGGGCATGGCTATGAGAATCAATATCGGCTGCCAATAGCTTCTGAAGGCCACTGCCAGCATCGTGTACATGGCGAAAAATGCGATCAGGTAGAGTCCCATAACTTCCTTGATAAACCGCTGCTCGCCCTCTGCCTGGCCAACCGCGCCACGATCAACACCCGGATATCGTTTCTCCCATTCGGGGAAGAAGTTTTCTTCCAGGTCCTTCATGATTTCGGCACGGACGCTATCTTTCAGGTCGGCCGAAACACGCGCTGCGCGGCTGCCGTTTCTGCGTTGAATAGTGGATATCCCGGGCGCGTATTCAAGGTCTGCCACCGCGAGTAACGGCAGCTCACGTCCATCACCTGTCCTGACGCGGAAGTTCTTGAGGCTTTCGATAGAGCGTCTTGACTCCAGGGGATAACGCACCTTGACCCGCACGTCCTGGCCATCGCGTGGCAGACGTTGAACTTCCTCGCCAAAATAGGCTTGGCGAACCTGGCGATTAACATCGGCAAGGGTCAAGCCCAGCTTGGCCGTGCCGGGTTTCATGGTCAGGCGGATTTCTTCGTTGGCGCCTACCAGGTTGTTGCGGATGTCATAGATGGTTTCATACGTTCGCAACTGGTTTTCAAGGTCCGCTGTTGCCGCACGCAGTACATCAAGATCCGGGTGTCTGATCGATAGTTCAAAACCGGGGTCATTGTTGCCCAGGGTATGCCGGACAGACACCTCACGCGCATCGGGAACATCACCCATCAATTCGCGCAGCCTGATAGAAGCATCTTTCG
>CALJWY010000050.1 GCA_937974465.1 uncultured Lysobacterales bacterium
AGCCCGGTGCCCACTTGACCGGCACCCAGGGCCAGTACATTAGCATCGTTGTGCTCACGGCTATGGCTTGCGGTCTGTAGATTATTGGCAACCGCCGCCCGTACACCCGGAGTTTTATTAGCAACCATGCACGAGCCGATACCAGCGCCATCTATCATGATCCCAACGTCCGCGCTGCCCTGTGCCACTGCATTCGCGACCGCCCGGGCAAAGACAGGATAATCGACAGCTTCACCGGATGAAGTACCGAAGTCCTCCACCTGGTGGCCAGCCTTCCTTAAATGGGCCGTAATCACGGTTTTCAGGTTAAAACCACCGTGATCGGCGCCGATTGCAATTCTCTGTGGATGTTTCATGTCCAAACCGCCGAGTCATCTGGTCGTGCAGAGCGCTGCACGCTTCGCGTGGGGACCTTCTCTGCGTCGAGAAGCTTCTGTAACTTCATAATATAGAGCTGAAGGCGCTCCCGGCCCAGTCCGGTGATACGAAACTCGGTCACAGAACGCCGGCCTTTCATGATTTTGGTGATTTTTATGTAACCTGCGTCATCAAGTTTGCGTGTTTGCGCATGCAGATTACCGTCGGACAGGCTTGTTGCAGACTTCATCTCCGAAAAGGAGACAGATTCTCCTGGCACGAGCGTAGCCAGGATGCCTAAACGGCAAGGGGCACTAATTAATTTGTCAAATTGAAATTTCATAGTGTTTTAACTCTGTTTCATAAAGTATTAATCATTGAACCGTTCCTTGTCAAGCGCTTGGAGCATGTTAATACCATATTTTACTTTATTTCACAAAGTATATCGCATTAGAATATATCGCCATACACAAAAAAAGCCGTTCCTGCACGCCCGGTTCTGCTTAAGGCCAGTTCTTCACTTTCGAAGCGGGTATCCGATCAAGCTTGGGTTACATTATTGGTCACAAATACCAGCCCATGCTTTGTGCGTTGGAGGTGATAAACCTGTCTGCCATTAGGTTTGCCCTGCCCTTTTGCCTGCGCACGCAATTGCTCATCATATCTACCAGCCTGCCAGTCCACCGCCTCGGTATGCAAAAGCCCGGCAAACGGGTTCAATTGTTCCCAGCGCTTGCTTCTCGGCGACGGAACACTCCTCAACCATGCCCGTTTCGTCAGAATTCAGTTCAATGCCACCCGGGGCAGACGCATACCGGGCCTCATCCGGGTTAAATATTTTGAAATCTACCCGAATAGGTATAAAAGCAAACCACCCAGTGCGTGTTTTATGTCAGAATACGCACTCTTTCCGATCATAGTTTGATAAAAATTAATGACCATTTTTTTGCGGGCGGGACTGCCGGTTTCAGCCTTGTTTTTATTGTTGTTTCATAGCTCTCTTTGCGCGGATGATGATTCCAGCGAAGATATGTATGAGAACTATGTGCAAGAGCACGTCCAGGTCACGGCCACACGCACCAGCAAACGCGACATTGATATAGCTGCTGCTGTTACGGCTCTGACCGAAGAAGCTGTACTTGCCGCCGCACCCGACGTGATTGCCGAGTTGTTACGCGGCCAGCCCGGAACCTTTTTTCAACAAACCACGCCCGGCCAGGGTATCCCCATCATTCGGGGCCTGAAAGGATCACAGGTGCTGCATTTGGTTGATGGCATGCGTCTGAACAATGCTTTTTTCCGCAATGCGCCCAATCAATACCTTGGACTCGTCGATTCATTTGCGGCCCAGCGCATGGAAGTGGTGCGTGGTTCACAGGGTTCACTCTATGGCGCCGATGCCATGGGTGGTGTACTCAACATTCTGACCGAGGAACCCACCTTCAACGGCGGGGACTGGCAACAGGAAAGCCGCCTATACGGAAGTTACGATAGTGTTGATGATGGTTGGGTGCTGAGCGCCCGCACCCAGGGTGGCAGGCAGGGCTGGGGATTTGCAGGCGGCGCGAGCTACCAGGATCATTCTTCACGAACCTCCGGTTCCGGCGAAAAGCTGGTCCCATCCGGCTACCGCTCCAGGGCCGCAGACCTGAAGTTCGTCTTCGAACCGAGCGATAGAACCAGCCTGATGCTTTCGGCCCAGGCCATGGAGCAACCATCAACACCCCGTTACGATGAAGTCGTGCCGGGCTATGGCCAGGATGAACCTTCAGCGGAACAATTTCTGTTTGAGCCTAACAAACGCAGCTTTATGCATGCCCGCTTTCGTCTGGATGGAGAATCCAGTTTATTTGACCTGTTCGAAGCCCATCTCGCGCGCCAGGTCATTACTGATGATCGCCTGACCCAAGAGTTTGGCAGTCCGGTTATTACCACCGAAAACAACAGCAGCACCCTGGATGGCCTGACGCTACAGTTCAATTCATCGCTCTCATCCGGCCAGCTGCTGGTATGGGGCGCTGAAATATATGCCGACGATGTGGAGAGCAGCCGTTATGAAAGCCTGGTTGACAGTGATTACCGGCAATCTGTACGAAGCCGGTTCCCCGATCAATCATCAATGGACAGTGCGGCCATCTACTTTTCGGGAGAGTGGCTGGCCACGGAGCGCTTCGATCTGACGGCCGGTTTAAGGTACAGCTGGTTTGACATTCAATTGCCGGCCACCGACGCGTATGACCCCGTAGACCTTTCACCAGCGGACCTGACGGGTGACATCCATGCTGTCTACGAATTGAGGCCAGATTTCAAAATTGTAGCCAATTTTGGCAAAGGCTTTCGGCCACCCAATATTTTTGACCTGGCCACGCTCGGACCCCGGCCGGGAAACCGTTTCAACGTCGCCAACCCGGACCTGGATCCCGAAACCGTGTGGAGCTATGACCTCGGCTTTAAAACAGAAAGCGAAAAACTCGAACTGGAAGTATTCGCCTTCTATCTCGACTACTCAGACAAGATCACCTCGGTATTCACCGGCGAAACAACCCAGGACGGACGCAATATCATCCGCAGCGAGAATCGCAACAAGGTCGAAATATATGGATTGGAAGCCGGTGCTTACTGGTCATTCACGGATGCGTTGAACAGCTACGTGGTTATCAATTACACCCGCGGCGAGGAGTCCGGAGACCAGGGGGCAGCGTTCCCAGCCGATCGCATACCGCCATTGAACGGTAAACTCGGATTGGTCTACCAGCTCAATCCGGACTGGAGGATAGAGCCATACCTGCTGTTTGCAAGCCGCCAGGACCGCTTGAGCCCACGGGATATCCGGGACTCGAGGATTGACCCCATGGGCACAGAAGGCTGGACAACCATCAACCTGTCCCTTGAATGGCAACTGAGCCAGGACTTACAACTGGGCCTGCGACTGGAGAACCTGGCCGACAAGGCCTATCGCGAGCATGCTTCCGGTATCGATGCAGCAGGCCGTAACCTGGGTCTGTGGGTCAACTGGACGATTCAGTGAAACAGGCTCTCGGCAGCATATGCATGTGTTTATGCCTGCCAGTCTCTGCCCTGCAAGGGCTGTGGCTAAAGCGCACCGCCATCAGACTACCGGAGGCGCAGGGCCAAAGAACCGGTACTAGCGGCGCCGGCGAAGCATTTAACTTGTTGGCACTGGGAGACTCAATCATCGCCGGAACCGGTACTGAAACCGTTGCGCAATCATTTCCCGTGCACTTTGCACAGGCGATTGCAAACAGACACCAATACACCGTGAACTGGCAAATAGAAGGCACCAATGGACTCGACATTTCCCAGTTACGCCAAAAGCTCAAGACCTTCAAACCCGCTCAGAAATTTGACATGATCGTGATCAGTATCGGTGTCAATGATGTTACCGGTCTGCGCAGCAAAGGGTCCTGGGCAGCCCAGCTCGTGGCTCTAACTGATGAATTGCGCGAATTGTGGCAAGAGGCAAAGATCATATTCCTTGGTTTGCCACCCATGGGAAGCTTCCCGCTGCCACCTCAGCCATTGCGATTTTCACTTGGTAAAAGAGCCGCCACACTGGATAGGATCACCGCCGATGTGATTTCCCAGCGGGATAATATGCTGCATATACCAAGTTTTGCAGACCCGCTTGAACTGGAATTCTGCAGGGATGGGTTTCACCCCTCTGCAAATGGTTGCCGAATCTGGGCCCAGGCCCTTGCACAATGTGTTTGAAGTGTTAACTTAGTCACAAAGCAGAACACAGGGTCGATATGAGCGCTACCCCACAGGATTGCCAAGCCATCGCACAGACTATCCTGGATGGATTCGACAAGCATTATTTCCTGTTTCGCAG
>CALJWY010000051.1 GCA_937974465.1 uncultured Lysobacterales bacterium
GTTACTCGAATTCCAGGGGAAGGAACAACGCATGGCCCTGGTGGTCGATGAATACGGTGACATCCAGGGTCTTGTGACCCTGGACGATATCCTCGAGGAAATTGTCGGTGAATTCACACCCGAAGGCCGCGGACGCTCCCGAACCATGCGACGCCTTGACGACGGTAACTACCTGGTTGACGGCTCAACCAGTGTGCGTACTTTGAACCGTCGCCTGGACTGGGATTTGCCTTATGACGAGGCCCACACTCTTGGTGGCCTGTTAATTGAGGAAATGGAAATGATCCCCGAGGGCAAGTGCAGCATTAACATCGGTTCGCATATCATGACCATCGTGGACATCAGGGATAATGTCATCCACAAAGTTCTGATCAAACCTGACCGGGTTCAAAACCGGGCTTAAAATGCCGCCGATATTGCCTGCTCGAGGTTGCTCACCACCATCACGTTCATGCCATCTATATCCTGCCTGGGTTTGTTCGCTGCTGGAATAATGGCTCGCTTAAACCCCAATCCGGCCGCCTCCCTCAGGCGTTCTTCGCCGTTGTAAACCGGCCTGACCTCGCCGGACAGACCGACTTCGCCAAAGACCACTGTTTTTTTCGGCATAACCCGATCACGGAAACTTGAAAGTATGGCCAGCAATAAAGGCAGGTCAGAACCGGTTTCCGTGATTTTCATTCCTCCGACCACATTGGCAAAGACATCCTGGTCACCGAGACTGATGCCGCCATGCCGGTGCAATACAGCCAGCAACATCGAGAGACGGCTGTGATCCAGCCCGATTGTTACCCTCCGCGGGTTGGCCAGGTGGCTTTCGTCCACCAGCGCCTGTAACTCCAGAAGCATTGGCCGGGTCCCCTCACGGATCACCGTGACCACGCTGCCCGCTGCAGTCTCTGACTGACCTGACAGAAATATCGCAGAAGGGTTACTGACCTCTTTAAGACCCAGGCCGGTCATGGCAAATACACCCAGTTCATTGACAGCACCAAAGCGGTTTTTAAACGCGCGGATCACGCGGTAGCGGCTGCCTTCATCACTTTGAAAATACAAAACGGCATCGACCATGTGCTCCAGGATTCGCGGCCCTGCCAATGAGCCATCCTTCGTGACATGACCAATCAGTACCATCGCGCAATTCATCTGTTTCGCGTAGCGCACCAGGCCTGCCGCCGTCTCCCTGACCTGTGAAACCGAGCCCGGTGCGGATTGCACCTGTTCGGAATGCAGCGTCTGGATGGAGTCAACCACGATAAGCCCCGGCTTTTCTTTCTGGGAAATATTCAGGATCTGTTCAACACTGGTCTCGGTCAGGCAACGCAATGCGCCAACATCGAGCCCGAGCCGTTTGGCCCGCATATTGATTTGTTGCAGTGACTCTTCGCCACTGACATACAAACACTTCAACTGGCCCATCAAACCGGCCAGCACCTGTAACAGGAGTGTCGATTTGCCAATACCGGGATCACCACCGATCAATACCACTGAGCCTGGCACCACGCCTCCGCCCAGGACGCGATCCAGTTCCTTGATTCCAACATTTATCCTGGCAAGCTTCTGGTCAGAGACCGCTGACAACTCGGTCACAGGCTGATCGCTTGAGCCTGCGTAACCACTCATTCGTGGAACGCCGGGTACTTTGGCCTGGCGAAACTCTTCGACCGTATTCCAAGCTTTGCAATCCGGACACTGGCCGGCCCACTTGCCCAGTTCGTTGCCGCAGGCAGTGCAGTAAAAAAGTAATTTTGTTTTTGCCACGTATTTTTCCTGTTTGTTGTAGATGTTGTAGCAGATCAGGCCCGTGACCTCCAGCCTAAGACAAAAATAAAGAGATTACTTACAATACAGGTTGGTCAGCACTTAATCAGGACGAGAAATTTACCATGCGAAAACCGCAGGATCAGCAATTAATTGGTGAATCACCGTCGTTTCTGGAGGTTCTGGAACGTGTTTCCCGCGTCGCGCCACTGAATCGGCCTGTACTGGTCATCGGCGAGCGTGGTACCGGTAAGGAACTGATCGCCAGCAGGCTGCACTTTTTATCGGGCCGGTGGGATTACCCACTCATCAAGATGAATTGTGCTGCATTGGCTGAATCCCTGCTGGAAACCGAACTGTTTGGACATGAGGCCGGATCATTCACCGGCGCCGCCAAGCGCCGCTTTGGCCGTTTTGAGCTGGCCAACAAGGGCAGTCTTTTTCTGGACGAACTGTCCAGTACGTCTTCAGGTGTTCAGGAGAAAATTCTTCGTGTCATCGAGTATGGTGAATTTGAACGTGTAGGCGGCAGCGAGACCATCCGCACCAATGTCCGTATCATCGGGGCAACCAACGAGGATCTGCCAACCCTCGCGCAACAAGGTAAATTCCGCGCCGACCTGCTCGACCGCCTGGCTTTTGATGTCATCACCCTGCCACCCCTGAGAGAACGGCCCGGCGACATCATGCACCTGGCCAATCATTTTGCCATCAAGATGGCGGGAGAACTGGGACAGGACGTGTTCAATGGATTCAGCGACCAGGCTCAGAATGCGCTTCTGAATTACCCGTGGCCGGGAAATGTCAGGGAACTGAAGAATGTTGTTGAAAGAGCCGTTTACACCTGTCAGGACCACGACGAGGCAATTGTTGAGATTATCTTCGATCCCTTTGATTCACCCTGGCGACCGTTGTCAGAGTCGGCACGCAAAGCCGCTGCCGAACCGAAGCTGCCAAGCGAACCCTATGACTTCAAACAAAGCATACAGGACGAAGAAGTGGCACGAATCAAGAACGCGATGGCCCAATGCCGCTTTAATCAGAAGAAAACCGCTGAATTTCTTGGAATGACCTACCATCAGCTGCGCGGATACCTGCGCAAATACGAACTGACGGAAACCGACGAGTAGCCAGGAAGACTTTGATTTATTTTGAGGCTGTTTAAATAACGACTCGCGGCACCCTGCCGGTTACGCCGCAGATAAACTCATAAGGTACCGCATCAGCCCATGGCGCCAGTGTTTCTACCGGCAAACCTTCACCCCAAAGAACCACCGTATCACCTGTCACGGCGTCATCATGCCCGCGCAGGTCCAGCGTGATTAAATCCATCGATACGCGCCCGGCGAGCTTGGCCATCCTGCCATTCACCAAAACGGGGGAACCATTGCGCAGATGTCTCGGATATCCGTCGCCATATCCAATCGCGGCAACGCCAATTCGCATATCTTCGGGACACTGGTAGGTGGCCCCGTAGCCAATGGTTTCGCCCTTGTGGCATTGATTGATCGCAACCAGTTCACAGCTCAGGGACATGGCTGGCTTCAACCCGATTTTTGAGGCGGGATTGCCAGGTTCGGGTGAGATTCCGTACAACAATATACCCGGCCTGACCACGTCCCTGTGTGATTCTGAAAAATTCAGGATCGCTGCTGAGTTCGCCAGTGAGTGCTCGGCCCCGAGGTCCTGGATCGACTCATCAAAGCGTTCAATCTGTTCACCTGTTTTGGGATGGCTCGGGTCATCGGCACAAGCGAAGTGTGACATCAGGGTCACGGCTCCGAGACCGGAGAACGACTCCAACTCGGAGAACACCGCGCGTGCATCTTGCAGTGGAAAACCAAGACGATGCATCCCCGTATCCAGCTTAAGCCAGGTCCTGTCCCCTGCGGTCCAGCCTCTTTGCCGGAGCATGTCCATCTGCGATGGGTGATGAACAACCGTCTCTGCGCTCAATGACCGTGCGAGTTCAAACTCATCGATATTCGCGAAGCCTTCGAGCATCAATAAACGGCCTGTCCATCCGGCCTTGCGCAGGGATGCTGCCTCGCCGGAGGTTGCCACCGCGAGCAGGTCAGAACCCTCCAGGGCAGCCACCACCCGCGTGATGCCGTGCCCATAGGCGTCCGCCTTAACAACACTGGCAATTTTGCTGGTCGGGACGAGTGCCCGGATACACCTGAGGTTGTGCTTGATGGCTGCCAGGTCAATGCTGGCAATGGTATTGCGGCTCATAAGTAGACTTACTGCTCTTTGGTCGCTTGCTCTCTGTTCATGGGCTCTTTGTTCAAACCGGCCTTGACTGGCCAGAGCGTTGAATCAGTGCATGTCATAGCCGTAGGTGCTTTCCCGTGCCAGGTTGACAAAGCGCAGCCATGGCCCCTGAAAGGCCAGCTGCACGGTTCCGGTTGAACCATTACGGTGCTTACCGATAATAATTTCGGCTTTACCTTTCTCAGCCGTCTCCGTGTTATAGATTTCATCCCTGTAGATGAACAGGATCAAATCCGCATCCTGCTCGATAGACCCGGATTCCCGCAAATCCGCCATCACCGGGCGTTTATTTGGTCGTTGCTCCAGGGAACGGTTGAGCTGGGATAACGCGATGACGGGAACATTTAATTCCTTTGCGATGGTCTTTAATGACCGGGAAATTTCGGCAATTTCAGTGGCACGATTTTCCCGGGTGTCCGGAACTGCCATCAATTGCAGGTAATCCACGACAATCATATCGATATCATGTTCCCGCTTTAATCTGCGTGCCCGTGCACGTAATTCAGCGGGTGATAAAGCCGGTGTGTCGTCAATAAATATTTTACTTTTGTGCAGCAGATTCATGGCCGACGTCAGCTTGGGCCAGTCTGCATCGTCCAGACTGCCGGTTCGGATGCGACCCTGTTCAATCTGGCCGAGCGATGAAAACAGGCGCATAACCAGTTGCAATGACGCCATCTCCATACTGAACACGGCAACCGATTTACCATGCTTGATGGCAGCATTCTCTGCCAGGTTCATGGCAAATGTCGTTTTACCCATAGCGGGCCTTCCCGCAACAATGATCAGGTCGGAAGGCTGTAAGCCGGCAGTAAAACGGTCAAGGTCCTGGAAGCCGGTGGGAATACCGGTAATATCGCCTTCAAATGCATTGAGCTCCTCGATTTTGGCCATCGCCTCCTTGAGGGTATCCTGCACCGAAACGAAGCCCGAGCCACCACGTGTTCCCTTGTCTGCAATGGCAAAAACCAGCCGCTCTGCTTCTTCAAGCAGCGATTTACTTTCCCGGCCATCAGCAGCGAATGCACTGGATGTAATCTTGGCACCCACATCTATCAGGTTTCTGAGTATGCTTTTTTCCCTGACGATATCTGCATAGGCACCCACATTGGCCGCACTGGGGGTGTTGTTGGCCAATTGTGAAATATAATTGCCGCCATCTATAAGATCTACCTTGCCATGTGACTCAAACCATTCTGTGACAGTCACTGCATCACAGGGACGGCTGTTTTCATGCAGGTCGGTAATTGCCTGGAAAATCATACGGTGATCTTCACGGTAAAAATCTGCTTCTACCACCTTATCAGCGATCTGGTCCCATGCCGTGCTGCTTAACATCAACCCGCCCAGCACTGATTGCTCTGCTTCCAGTGAATGGGGAGGTACTTTCGGGGATTCAACAACTGATAGTTTGGGTGCGGCCATGTGTAAGTTTCATAATTAAGGAGACAAAAAAAACTGTGAACCATCTTTTGACAGTTCACAGTTCAGCATATCACAGAGCACAGATATTATGGCTATCCGGCTTAACACATCTGCCTTATTCCGGGCTGACAACAACCTTAACAGTGGTTTCGACGTCTGCGTGCAGCTGCACAACAACATCGAACTCACCAACAGTCCTGATTGGCCCTTCGCCCATAATAACTTCACTCTTGTTAACTTCATGACCCAGCGCGGTAACCGCTGAAGCAACTTCACGCGGACCGATGGAACCGTAAAGGTTGCCCTCTTCACTCGCGTTTGCAGTCAGTTGAACCACGACATCCTCAAGGCCAGCCTTGCGGGCTTCTGCCTTGCCAAGCTTGTCCTTGGCTGCCGCTTCCAGCTCTGCTCTACGAGTTTCGAACTGTGCAAGATTGTCTTTGGTTGCAGGTACTGCTTTGCCTTGTGGCACCAGGTAGTTGCGGCCAAAACCGGCCTTAACTTTTACCAGGTCTCCCAGGTCACCCACATTCTGTACTTTTTCAAGCAGGATAAGATCCATGTTCGTTCTCCCGGGTGATTAATGGTTATCGGTGTAAGGCAGCAGGGCCAGGAAGCGCGCACGCTTGACCGCTGTTGCCAGCTGGCGCTGGTACTTGGCTTTCGTACCAGTGATACGACTGGGCACGATCTTACCGGACTCACCGATATATTGTTTCAGGATGTTAAGATCCTTGTAATCGATCTCGGTAACACCATCAGCCGTAAAACGGCAAAATTTTCTGCGACGAAATTGACGTGCCATGATTATTCTCCCGCTTCCGGTTTGGTTTCAGATTCAGGGCTTGATTCAGCCTCGACAGGTGTTGCAACTTCGACAACTTCAGCAGAATCGGTTTCAACTGCCTCTGCCTTGGTCTCTTCGACTTCGGCTTTGGTCTCTTCAGCTTCTGCATCGGCAACATTGGCAGGGGCATTATCTGAAGCTTGTTCAGGTGCCGCACGCCGACGATCACTGTGCTCACGGCTGGATCTATCTTTCTCTTCCTTGGCCTTCAGCATTTCAGACTGCTCGGTCAAAGGACTTTGCCGACGGATTGTCATGTGACGCAACACCGCATCATTGAACCGGAAAACACCTTCCAGCTCGCTGAGCGTCTCGCCGTTGCATTCGATATTCATAAGCACGTAATGCGCTTTATGTAATTTGGCAACCGGGTAAGCCAACTGCCTGCGGCCCCAGTCTTCCATACGGTGAATGGTGCCACCACTTTCTTCTATCATATTAGTGTAACGTTCCAGCATGGCCGGAACCTGTTCGCTCTGGTCCGGATGAACCAGAAAACAGATTTCATAATGACGCATAGTTTACTCCCTATGAGTTCTCAAGCTCCGCACCGGAGAAATTAC
>CALJWY010000052.1 GCA_937974465.1 uncultured Lysobacterales bacterium
CCCTTGTCCGAATTGGGTGTCTTTGCCCTGGACGAATACACGCTGCAGATAAAAATGCGGGATCCAACTCCCTATTTCCTGGCCTTGTTGAATCACCCGTCAACCTATCCCCTGCACCGCGCAAGCGTGATGGAGCACGGCAATGATTTTTCTGTTCCTGGCAAGCTGGTATCAAACGGTGCCTACGTGCTGAGTGACTGGGTGATCCGTTCCCATGTCGACCTGGTAAAAAACGAGAAGTACTGGGATGCCGAAAATGTCATTATCGACAAGGTTCATTATTATCCGTTTGTCGATCAATCAACGGCATTAAAACAGTTCCGGGCAGGTAAATTGCAGTGGACATCCTCGGTTCCGAGCAACCAGTTCAAATGGTTACAGGAGAACTTCCCGGATGAGCTGGTTACCAGTCCGTGGCTGGCATCCTATTTCTTTGGCTTTAACCTGCAAAGAGAGCCGTTTATTGACAACCCTGAGCTCCGGCGCGCGCTGGCACTGGCGATCGACCGGGACCTGATTACCGAGAAAGTAACCCAGTTTGGTGAACAGCCCTCCTACAACCTGGTTCCGCCCGGCATTATGGATTACGTTTCGCCATTACCCGAATGGGCCGAGTGGACCCAGCAAGAGCGTAATGAAGAGGCGCGCCGCCTGTATGCCAATGCCGGTTATACGGAAGAAAAGCCCTTACGCTTTGAAATTCGTTACAACGTCGGTGAAAACAACAAAAAGATGGCGCTGGCCGTTGCCTCACTGTGGAAACAGGTTTTAGGTGTCCAGGCAACCCTGGTAAACGAAGAGATCAAGGTGTTTATCCAGAATCGTGAGCAGAAGGTATTGACGCAGGTTTTTCGCGCCGGCTGGATCAGCGACTATGCCGATGCTTATAGTTTTCTGAATTTATTCCGGAGCGGGCATGGTCGCAATGACTTTGGTTATTCCAATAGCCTGTATGATTCATTGCTCGATGAGATTGCGGCCGAGCGGATCCCGCCCAGACGCAGGCGGCTGATGTTTGAGGCAGAGCGCTTGTTATTAAGTGACACGCCCTTTATTCCGGTCTATACATACGTGACCAAGAGGATGGTGAGCCCACGCCTCAAGGGCTGGCAAAGCAACGTCATGGATCATCACTACAGCAAGGACCTGTTCTTTCTGAAAACAGCAGCAGAGGCACAGGCGGAAGCAGAGCTTCAAGCGCAACAGGCACCGCTGACCGAAGAGCTTGAAAATGACATGGATGACAATAATGCAGGGCTCCCAAGCGCGACTGAGGACATGGATGGCACGATGACGGTTGAAGAACAACAAACCGAGACACAGGACGCCGACGCCGGTTCCCTGCTGGACGCAGAAACCAAGGCAGGGGATTCAGCCGGGTGATGCAGGATACCGGCATGATCAAGCATTCTTTGCAGCGCCTGTTGGGCCTGATCCCAACCATGCTCATGTTGATTACGGTTGCGTTTTTCCTGATCCGGGTGGCGCCGGGCGGGCCGTTTGATTCGGAAAAGTTATTGCCGCCTGAAATCGAGGCCAATCTGAATGCCAAGTACCACCTTGATGAACCCCTGGTGCAGCAGTATTTCCGCTATCTCGGCCAGGTGGTGGTGCTGGATTTTGGTCCGTCTTTCCAATACAAGGACTGGACCGTCAATGAGCTGATTGCGCAGGGATTCCCGGTCTCGGCAACGGTTGGGCTTGCCGCCATGATACTGGCCTTCGTCGTGGGCACATTACTGGGCATTGCGGCGGCACTGAGGCAAAACAGCGGCATTGATTATTCCTTGATGGGGTTCGCCATGTTGGGGATTTCAGTGCCCAATTTTGTGATTGCCCCGATATTGATTTTATTGCTGGCGGTGTATGCGGGGTGGTTACCGGCCGGCGGCTGGGACTGGAGCGTAGCCAATATGGTGCTACCGGTGATCACGCTGTCATTGCCTGCCATTGCCTATATCGCACGGCTGACACGCGGCAGCATGATCGAGGTATTGCACAGTAATTTTATACGCACCGCCCGTGCGAAGGGCTTGCCCGAGAGTGTGGTCATACGCAGACATGCGCTGCGTCCGGCCCTGCTGCCGGTCATATCATTCCTGGGCCCGGCAACCGCTGCAATGATCAGTGGCTCGGTGGTCATAGAGCGAATTTTCTCTATCCCGGGCCTTGGCAGTTATTTTGTGCAGGGGGCGTTGAATCGTGATTACACCCTGGTCATGGGCGTGGTCATTTTTTATGGCATGTTGATTATCATTTTGAATTTCATCGTGGATCTCGTCTACGCCTGGCTAAACCCGAAGATACGTTATGACGAAAAGCGCTGACAAACCGGTCATCGACCCCTTCGAAGCCGCACTTGAGGTTCACGACATCAAGGGTCGCTCGCCGTGGGAAGACGCCTGGCATCGCTTACTGAAAAACCGGGCCGCGGTTTACAGCGCTTTTATCATGGCATTCATGCTTGTATTGGTGGTGTTTGGGCCCATGCTGATCTCCTGGGAATCGGATTTTACCGACTGGGATTACACATCGTCTCCCCCCAGCATTGAGAGCGGTCACTGGTTTGGCACCGATGCGGTGGGCCGCGATATTATGGTGCGCACGCTGGAAGGAGGCCGGATCTCGCTGTTGGTAGGGCTGGTCGCGACCATTGTCAGCCTGGTGATAGGTGTCAGCTACGGCGCCACGGCCGGTTATTTTGGCGGCGCCACGGACAGGATAATGATGCGCGTGGTGGATATCATCTACGCCTTGCCTTTCATGTTCTTCGTTATCCTGTTGATGGTGGTGTTCGGCCGCAATATTTTGCTGATATTTGTTGCCATTGGTGCGGTTAACTGGCTGGATATGGCGCGTATTGTGCGCGGCCAGACGTTGAGCTTGAAAAATACCGAATTTATCGAAGCCGCGAGGGCCTGTGGGGTGGGGGACTGGGCAATCATCAGGCGGCATATCATTCCCAACCTGCTGGGTGTTGTCATCGTTTACGTTACCCTGACCATTCCACAGGTAATACTGATCGAGTCATTTCTGAGTTTCCTTGGCCTGGGTATCCAGGAGCCGATGAGCTCCTGGGGCGCGCTGGTCAGCGATGGGGCCCAGGATATGGAGTCCGCGCCCTGGACACTGGTGGTGCCGTCGATCTTCCTGACCGTCACACTTTACTGTTTTAACTACATCGGTGATGGTCTGCGTGATGCACTTGATCCCAAGGACAGGCTGTAATGAAGCCCGCGAACATGGAAAACACAGCTGCTCCACTGTTAGAGGTCAAAGATCTCGATGTCGGCTTTGATACCCCGGAAGGCAAGGTCCACGCGGTCAATTGCCTGAATTTTTCATTGAAGGCCGGCGACGCCCTGGCCATCGTTGGAGAATCCGGTTCGGGCAAGACCCAGACGGTGATGGCCATCATGGGCCTGCTGTCCGAAAACGGCGAGGCCCGGGGTGAGGCCAGGTTCAAGGGCCAGGACCTGATGAAGATGAGCACGGCGCAACTGAACACGCATCGCGGCAAGGAAATTGCGATGATTTTCCAGGATCCGATGACCTCGTTGAACCCTTACCTGCGCATTGATAAACAGATGATCGAGGTTGTCATGCATCACCAGGGCCTGAACAAGAGCGAGGCCCGCGCACATGCCGTGGAGATGCTCAGGGCGGTACGGATTCCCGATCCTGAGCGCCGTATCCGCCAGTATCCGCACGAATTTTCCGGCGGTATGCGGCAGAGGGTGATGGTGGCCATGGGACTGTTGTGCGAGCCCGACCTGTTAATTGCCGATGAACCTACCACGGCACTGGATGTAACCGTGCAGGCGCAGATCAGTCATCTGATGAGCGCCTTGCGGGAAAACTCAAACACCGCGATTATCCTCATTACGCATGACCTGGGTGTTGTGGCAGGTTTGTGTGACCGGGTACTGGTCATGTATGCCGGTGAGGCGGTGGAGTGTGGTTCGGTTGAACAGATTTATTACGAACCCAAGCACCCTTATACACAGGGCCTGTTGGCTTCAGTTCCGCGCCTCGATCAACCTGAGGAAACGGGGCTTAATTCGATTCCCGGCAACCCCCCCAACCTGCTGGCCCTGCCCAAAGGCTGCAAATTCAGGGATCGTTGCCCAAAGGCACACGATGCCTGTAAAGAAAAGCCACCAATGCAACTGGATGAGCAGAGGCATGCCTGGCGTTGCTTCCTGGGAGGGGCAGCATGAAAGACAGGGTCTTGAGGGTGCAGGACCTGGCGGTGCATTACAAAGTGCGGGAAGGTGGTTTGCTTAAACCGAGAGTGCAGGAACTCAAAGCGGTTGATGGTGTGAGTTTTGATTTAGGCGCGGGTGAGACCCTGGGTATTGTTGGCGAATCAGGTTGTGGTAAATCCACCCTTGCCAGGGCCTTGCTGGCCCTGCTTAAACCCAGTCGCGGACGGGTGTTGTGGCTGGGTGAAGACCTGGCCAAGTTAAGCGACGAGGACTTGCGCAAAAAGCGTCAGGATTTGCAAATTGTTTTCCAGGATCCGTTGGCTGCGCTGGATCCGAGGATGACAGTGCGGGACATCATTGCAGAACCCCTGTGGACCTTTTTCCCCAAGATTGCCCGCGTTCAGGTGGATGAACGTGTGCGTGGTGTCATGAAGATGGTTGGCCTGCTGCCAAACCAGGTGAACCGCTATCCGCATGAGTTCTCCGGTGGCCAGTGCCAGAGAATTGGCATTGCGCGGGCCCTGGTGCTGAACCCGAAACTTGTCATTTGTGATGAACCCGTCAGCGCACTGGATGTATCTATCCAGGCGCAGATCATTAACCTGCTGAAAAGCCTGCAGAAGAAACTCAACCTGTCGCTGGTATTTATCGCCCATGATTTGTCCGTGGTCAGACACATCAGTGACCGGGTGATGGTGATGTACCTTGGCCGGGCAATGGAAATTTCCAGCCGCAACAACCTGTACAAAAAACCGCTGCACCCCTACACCAGTGCGTTGATAAAAGCCGTCCCCGTCCCCGACCCCAGAATAGCCCGCGCGGTTACCGATACAGGTTTAACCGGAGACATGCCGTCACCCCTGAATCCGCCTGCCGGATGCGTATTTCATAGTCGCTGTCCTTATTCGGTCAAGCGTTGCCAGTTGGAGGTGCCAGCCTTGCGTAGATTGGAAAACGAAGACTGGGTTGCCTGCCACCGCGCAGAGGAGCTTGACTTGACCATTAAGCCCCGATAACAACTTTCCCCGGGCAAAAGCAGTTAGAATACACGCCAGTTGTTAATACCAGACAAACAGAGGACATAAGAATGACCCGAATTTTCCCACGACTACTCGCAGTGATTTTGATCGCATTGCTACTGGGTGGTTGTAACAAATCAACCAAGGTCATCAGCGAATGGGATGCGGGCCGCGAAAACATCGATAATCGCGAGCGTGTTGCCGTGGTCGCGATGATGCCTGAGGCACTTCAGCGCTTGAGCGTAGAGCAGGAGATTGTGGAGGTCATGCGCAAGGCGGGCCGGAACGCACTTGTTTCCAGTGATATTCCGGGAATGTCAGGTCGCCTGGTCAGGGAGTCTGCAGAACCGGCGCTGAGGGCAGCCAGCGTAGATGCGCTGATAGTCGTGTTTCTTACAGGTGGCGGCAAAGGTGAGCGCTTGGAGCGGGCCGATTACTATGCTGTAAATGTTGGGTCCGGATTCTATGGCGGGGGTTACGGCTGGTTTGCACCGGTGTATACCGATGTCTACACCGTCGTTGAAGGGTCGGGCTTTTATGACCAAGAGGGTTTTATTTACGTGGAATCCACCTATTTCGATATCGTTGAGGATAGGGCCAAGTGGAGCATGATTACGCGATCAAAAAACCTCGAGTACAACGATACGGCGAACTCGGTCGCCAAGAAGATTGTTTCCAAGATGAAATCAACGGGGACCTTGTAGTCGGGTATTACGTCGACAAGCAGCCAGATGACAAACCAGCATCCTGAACGCATCAAGCTGGAGTCCGGTATAGAGCGACTGGGCCTGGATGTCTCACCCACGGCCATTGATGGTTTGCTGACCTACATGGACCTGCTGAAAGAATGGTCTGGCACCTATAATCTCGTTGCGCCGGGCGAGCGGGGCTTTCTTCTTGCCCGCCATATCCTCGACTCGTTGTCTATTGCCCCCTGGCTGCAACCCGGTTCTTTGTTGGATATAGGAACGGGCGCCGGCTTACCCGGTATCCCATTGGCTATTATCAAGCCGGAACTGGCCGTCACGCTGGTGGACAGCGCAGGCAAGAAGGTTCGCTTTATCCGCCATGTTGAGCGCAGCTTGAAACTGGGCAATATTCAAGCCTTGCACTTGCGGATCGGGCAGGCGGGTGAAAAGGGAACGGATCTCGGGGTGTTTGCAAATATTACGTCAAGGGCATTCGCGTCGCTGAAGGATTTTGTCAAAGCCGGCATGGCTTATGCAGATGACAACACGCGGTTACTGGCCATGAAGGGAAGTTACCCGGGCCAGGAGCTTGAAGAATTGCCTGTCGGGGTCAATGTACAGTCGGTAGAGTCATTGACAGTGCCTTTTTTACATGCGGATCGCCACCTCGTCATTATGTCGGTCGCAAACCAGGGCGCTTCTGAGCCACTCTGAGGCCCCTTGAACAAAACTTAGAAGACAGAATTTCATGGCAAGAACTATTGCAGTCGCAAACCAGAAGGGCGGGGTAGGAAAAACCACGACCTGCGTCAACCTGGCATCTGCGCTGGCGGATATGAATTATCGCACCTTGTTGATCGACCTTGATCCACAGGGTAATGCCTCGGTGGGTTGTGGGATTGATGCCCGCGCCCTGCAGATTTCCGCCCTGGATGTCTTGCAGGGTGAATGTGATATCTCCGAGGCCATGGTGCAGATTGAAAACCTTGGCATGGACGTGTTGCCGTCAAACAGTGACCTGACGGCCGCTGAAATTTCCCTGTTGCAGGTTGACGGGCGTGAATATCGCCTCAAGGAAGCCGTCGAGAAAATTGCCCAGCAATATGCCTGGATCATCATCGATTGCCCACCCTCGCTGAACATGCTGACCCTGAATGCCCTGACCGCGGCCAACAGCGTATTGATCCCGATGCAGTGCGAGTATTACGCATTGGAGGGATTGGCCTCCCTGTTGGAAACCATCGAGCAGGTGCGCAACAGTGTTAATCCGGGCCTGGAAATAGAGGGGTTGCTACGAACCATGTACGATAGCCGCAACAACCTCTCCGGCGCCGTATCCGAACAACTGATGGAGCATTTTGGCGAGCGTGTTTATCGCACCCTGATACCGCGAAACGTACGCGTCGCAGAGGCACCCAGTCATGGCTTACCGGTACTGAGATATGATCCGGCTTCGCGTGGCGCACTCGCCTACCTTGGACTCGCTGGCGAAATGCTGCGCAGAAACCGCAAAAGACATACCGGCTAAGCAGGATAAAAAACACCTTGGCAACCGCGCCCCCGCGGCCAATGCCGGAATCCGTATAAACTCAACGGCGGAGAAGTTACGCGGCTGCAACGGATGGATTGGCATTAACCATGTGGGATTGTGATCTGTGGCAAAAGCTAACAATTTCGGCGCCAAGCTTGATACTATGTTTTGTCGATTTTGGAAAATTATTTAATGGCAGCAAAAAAGAACCCTCTTGGTCGAAACCTGAGCTCAATGCTGAGCAAATCTGCATTGCAGCATGCCGTCGAGAATGCAGAGGCGGGATCATCCTCGCGTGATGCTTTAAAGGACCTGCCGCTGGACCTGATTACCCCGGGGCCGTATCAGCCGCGATCAATATTTGACAAGGACCGGCTTGATGAACTGGCCGAATCCATCCGCCACCAGGGCGTCATTCAGCCCGTGGTGGTACGTTCAACCGGCGACAATGAATACCAGTTGATTCCCGGTGAACGTCGCTGGCGGGCAGCACAATTGGCAGGTATTGAGAGCATTCCTGCAATTGTTCGTGATGTACCGGATGAAATCGCCATTGCCATGGCCCTGGTCGAGAATATTCAGCGGGAGAATCTCAATCCGATAGAGGAGGCCACGGCCTTAAAGCGCCTGGTCCTGGAGTTCCAGATGACACACCAGCAGGCCGGCGAGGCTGTTGGCCGGTCGCGCTCTGCTGTTTCCAACCTGCTGCGTCTGTTGGAGTTATCCGAAGACGTGCGCGAGTTGGTAGATGCCAGGCACTTGGAAATGGGCCATGCGCGCGCCCTGCTAAGCCTCGATGCCACGCTGCAGGCGAAAGCGGCGCGTGAGGTAATAGGCAAGCGCCTGTCGGTTCGTGAAACCGAAAAGCTGGTCCGGCGCATGAAAAATCCGCCGCAGCGAAAGCCTTCGCGTATGGATCCGGATATACGATCCTTGCAGGATAGCCTGTCTGAAAAACTATGTGCCAAGGTTCAACTCCAGCACAGTGCAAAAGGTAAGGGCAAGATGGTGATCAGCTATAACTCTGCCGATGAGCTTGAAGGCATATTGGAACAGATGGGCTTGAAAGCCGACTGAATTTCAGTTGGTCCGCACAGACCGGCACTCTCTTTAAATGAAAAAATCTTGACCGGGGTCAGTTAGCGACGCCTTGGTTTTGGCTATTATTCCCGCCAGTATCACAACAGGAGTGAAGATCATGCAGGGTTTGCCCCATCATTACCTGGCCACCGCAACAGGCGGGACAGAAGGCAGTGTTGTTGTCAGCGGTGAGGGCTTGCCCGATCTGGACACGCAGGCGCCACCGCAGTTTGGCGGTCCGGAGGGTGTCTGGTCACCGGAAACCATGTTGTCGGCAGCTGTTGCCAATTGCTTTATTTTGAGTTTTCGTGCGATTGCGCGGGCATCAAAATTTGAATGGACCTCTCTCGAGTGCAATGTAGAAGGTGTGCTTGATCGGCCAGAACGGACGACCTATTTCACCTTATTCAATATCCATGTTGTTTTGCGGGTGCCGGATGGTGACAGAATGGAGATGGCAGAGCGGCTTTTGGAGAAAGCGGAGAGTATTTGCCTGGTGACAGCCTCGCTTAAATCCGAGACCTCGCTGACAACCGATATACAGGTGGATTAATAAATTCTCAAAGTATTGGAAAAACTGCAAATTCGCGTTGCTCCCACGGAGAACCAAATGTTAAAATGGTCGGCTGATGGCGGCTTGTCATGTGACGTGTTGTATTTTGGCCAGCCAATGAAAGAGGTTGGGTGAATGACGATACCTGATGGTCGGTTGATAAGCCGTGGCTTGAGGGTTCAGTCGATCGCTTCCCTGATGCTCGCTGGTGGGTTGTTGCTGGTTGGTCCGGTAGCAGCTTATTCATCGATATTCGGGAGCCTCGCGGCGTTTATTCCCGCCCTGTTTTTTGCGTTGGTTGTGACGCCAAAATTCGGTGCGGACAGTGCGGCTTTTTTACGCACCGCGGTAATCGCTGAGGCATTAAAGATTTTATTGACCGCTTTGCTCTGTGTAGCGGTTTTTGTTTGGGTTAAGCCCCTCGCCGCCGGTTGGTTTTTTGCCGGCATGGCAATAGTGATTTTCAGCCCAGGGCTGGCAATGCTATTTAGTAAATAATTTTGGGTTTGATTCGGGGCTTGAGATTTTGGGATTTGAACAAATCTTCCCGTTGGGAAGTAAACGGTAAATAGCGGACTGTAATTCATGGCAAGCGGAAGCGAAGCGCTCACCTCGGGCGAATACATACAGCACCATTTGCAGAACCTGACCTTCGGCCAGCACGCGGATGGTAGTTGGGGTATTGCACACGGCGCCGCCGAGGCAGCCGAAATGGGGTTTTGGGCATTCCACGTGGATACGCTGGCCTGGTCCCTGATCCTCGGTTTTTCGTTTTATATCATGTTCCGCCGCATCGCAAAGCAGGCCAATTCGGGTGTGCCCACTCGTTTCCAGGCAATGATCGAGTCAATCGTTGAGTTTGTTGATACCAGTGTTAAGGAATCTTTCCACGGTACCAGCCGTTTGATTGCCCCGTTGGCGTTAACTTTGTTCGTGTGGATATTCTTCATGAACCTGATGGATCTGATTCCTGTTGATGTGCTGCCTTTTGTTGCGACCAGTGCCGGTATCCCCTATCAAAAGGTGGTTCCGACAACCGATGTCAATGCGACGATGGGTATGGCGATTGCCGTATTTATACTGATTATTTTCTACAGCATCCGTTCCAAGGGTGTGAAAGGGTTCCTGGCTGAGTTGGTTTTCAACCCCCTGAACCCTCAACAACTGGGTATGCCCAAAGTGGTGTGGCCTTTTGTAATGGCATTCAATTTCTTGCTGGAAATAGTATCCCTGCTGGCCAAGCCGGTCTCACTGGGTTTGCGACTGTTCGGCAACATGTACGCGGGTGAGCTGATTTTCATCCTGATCGCGCTGATATTTACCGCGGGCTCGGGTTTTGTCGGTGCCGGGCTCAGTTCATTGTTTGGCGAGCATATCCCGGCCTGGTTCTGGATACTGGCAACAGCAACGGTATTTACCACCTTGTGGATGAACATGAAGGGTGCGCTTGATAACAAAAAAACCCTTTGGTTATTGCTGGCCGAGCTGTTCCTGATAGGCGGTCTGGCTTTTGTCGGTGGGCAGTTGATGCATTTTGGATGGGCCGTGTTCCATATCCTGATCATCACCTTGCAGGCGTTTATTTTCATGATGTTGTCAATCGTTTACCTGAGCATGGCTCAGACGCATCATTAAGCGATATTGACAAAGATTTTTATAGGTTTAATTAGTTAGTATTTTTTTATAAGACATATCACTAAAACTGGAGTGGAGTAATGGAATTTGTAATTGGTATGACCGCTATCGCCGTAGCATTGCTGATTGGCCTCGGTGCGCTGGGTGTTGGTATTGGTGTGGGTATACTTGGCGGTCGTCTGCTGGAAGGTTCAGCACGTCAGCCTGAACTGGCACCGATGCTGCAGGGTAAATTCTTCCTGGCTATCGGCCTGCTGGATGCTGTTGCCATGATTGGTGTCGGTATTGCGTTGTTCTTCACATTCGCAAACCCGTTCATCGGCCAACTGCAAAACGCTGTTGGCGGATAAGTTGTCCGCAATGAGATTGTTTGGGACATTTTTTAGCAGACACGTCACGACGAGGTAACCGGCATGAATATGAATGCCACTCTGATCCTGCAGATGATCGCCATGTTGGTGTTCGTTTGGTTTTGTATGAAGTTTATCTGGCCGCCTTTGTTAAAGGCCACGGATGAACGGCGTGCCAAGATTGCCGACGGCCTGGCCGCATCCGACCGCGCGGAAAAAGCGCTGGCCGATGCCAACCAGGAAGTTGAGGAGCAAATCAAGGTAGCGCGCGACAAGGCCCACGAAATCGTTGAGCAGGCAAACCAGCGTCACAGCCAGATCCTCGATCAGGCCAAGGACGACGCTGTTGGTGAACGCCAACGGCAGGTTGCAGCCGGCGAGGCAGAGATTACACAATCTGCCAACCAGGCGCGTGAAGAATTGCGTGCCACGGTCGCCAGCCTTGCGGTTCTGGGTGCGCGTCAGATTCTTGAAAAAGAAGTTGACGAAGATGCGCATCGCGAATTGCTCGATAAACTGATTGCAGAGATCTGAATATGAGCAGCCTGACGACACTGGCAAGGCCCTACGCTAAGGCGGCTTTCGAGCTGGCGCTCAGCGATGGCAATCTTGCGGGTTGGGATCAAATGCTGGCTGCGGTTGCAATGGTCACCGCCGATTCGACAATGGTTGGTTGGCTGCAAAGCCCGAATTCAACGCCCGCCAAGGCAGTTGAAATTATCACCGCAGCAATCGGTGACGAAGTTGATCCGCGCTTCCAGGGGTACCTGGGTGTACTGGCAGATAATGATCGACTGCTGATTTGCAGCGAAATATCACGTCTCTACCAGCAACTGCGTCAACAGGCTGAAAAGCGCCTCGAAGTGAGGGTTGTTTCTGCAACTCCATTACAGGGTGCGCAAGCTGAACGTATGCAAGCAGCACTGGCAAAGCGTTTTGATTGCGAAATATCTTTAAGTAACGATGTCGACCCGGATGTTCTGGGTGGGGCAATCATATACGCGGGTGACCAGGTCATCGATGGCTCGTTAGTGGGGCGTCTGAATCGACTGGAAGCCTCTTTAAACTAGACATTACCAAGTTAATTGAAAGAACACCGATTGCCTGGAAACAGGGTGATCTGACAGGAAAAAGACAATGCAGACTACATTGAATCCATCTGAAATTTCTGAGCTGATCAAGCAACGCGTTGAAGAGCTGAATATTTCAGCCGAAACCCGTAACGAAGGCACCGTGGTCAGCGTTTCTGACGGTATTGCCCGAGTACACGGTCTTGAAGACGCCATGCAGGGTGAGATGATTGAATTCCCCGGCAACACTTACGGTCTGGCGCTTAACCTTGAGCGTGACTCTGTTGGTACGGTTATCCTGGGTGAATACGAACACATCACCGAAGGCGACACGGTTAAATGTACCGGTCGTATCCTCGAGGTTCCCCACGGTCACGGCCTGCTTGGCAGGGTAGTGAATGCACTGGGTGAGCCGATTGATGGCCAGGGCCCGATTGAGAACGATGGCTTTGCACCTATCGAAAAGGTTGCTCCGGGTGTTATCTGGCGTAAATCAGTAGATCAGCCGGTACAGACCGGACTGAAATCAATCGACGCCATGGTGCCGATTGGTCGCGGCCAGCGTGAATTGATCATTGGTGACCGCCAGATTGGTAAATCTGCGATCGCCATCGATACCATCCTCAACCAGGTTGGCTCGGGCATTAAATGTATCTATGTTGCCATCGGCCAGAAACAGTCGACCGTTGCCAACGTGGTACGGACACTGGAAGAACACGGCGCGATGGAGCACACCATTGTTGTAAACGCCTCCGCTTCTGAATCTGCCGCCATGCAGTACATGGCGCCGTACGCCGGTTGCACCATGGGTGAGTATTTCCGTGACCGCGGTGAAGATGCGCTGATTATTTATGATGATCTGACCAAGCAGGCTTGGGCTTATCGCCAGGTATCCCTGTTGTTGCGCCGCCCACCGGGCCGTGAAGCATACCCGGGTGATGTTTTTTACCTGCATTCGCGTCTGCTAGAGCGTGCCGCACGTGTCAACGAAGAA
>CALJWY010000053.1 GCA_937974465.1 uncultured Lysobacterales bacterium
CAATTCCTGCATCAAAACACGCGCTTCGGATAAATGACCGTTTTCAGCCATCAACCCTGCCAACGCAGTCTGATAGCTGAGCACTAGCCGCCTGTAATTCATATTGCTCGGGTCTGCCGCTGATAATTCCTCCAGGGTGGATATCGCCAGCATCATATTTTGTTCACCCAGGCTCAGGTTGCCCATTTGAATATGTATATAGGCAACGCCAAAAAGCGCAAATGCTAGTCGTCTTTTAAGGTCATTGTTTCCTGGGTTCGATTGGATCGCGGCTTCTGCCAAGTCTTGCACCTTCAGCCTGATTGACAAGGCCTTTTCAAGCTCGCAAATCATGTCATAAGTATCAGCTTCATAGGCGAGTGTGTTTGAATAATCACTTAAAATCGTTTCATCGAAGGGCATCAACTTCATGGCTTTTTCCATTAGCTGGACGGCCTTTGCCAAGTGCTCCAGCGTTACGTTATCAACACCCTTGCCGCTATCCAATTGGATGGCGGCTAAATTATTTTGAGCATAAGCATGCTCCATAATCCAGTCAGGGTTCTGTGGATCCATCGCAAGTAATGCACGGGTTGAGAGATGATATTCCTGCATCGCGGCTCTAGCACCCACATAGTTGTTCTGATTTAGATGCAGGTTACCGATATAGAATTGGGCAATTCCCAGCTCAAACAATATGTCTTGGCTTTCCGGGTGCTTTACTCGCAAAAGGACCAAAATGTCACGGGATTTACTGTAGGCACCCAGGGCATCTTCCGGTTTACCCTGCAATTGACTGACGCGCGCCACCTGGCGTAAAACCAGTGCGACTTTTTTACCGGTTTCAGGTGAAAGCTGTTCGGGATCCAAGTTCCGAAAGTGCTTCGAAGCTTCACCGCTGATCATCGCCAATGTTTCAAGATCGGTATTCGAGCGTAACTTCTCTCCCAGGTCGACGATAAAACTGGCCATTTGCTCAGCCTTCTCCCGCTCATGCCGGGTCGAAACCTGGGAGACAATGGTCATAATCACCAGTGTAATGGCAGCCATGACGCCAAGACCCGCAAATGCGGCCACCTTTCGACGCCTTTTCTGATCCCGTTGACAAAGCTCATCAAGGCGAATGCCTAAAATGCCCGAAATCAGCTTCAGCTTTGATAGCCTTTTGCCATCAGCCCAGGAACGCACATCGGCGGCAAGGGGTTCTATCAACCCGACATCACCCAATGCCGCGTTAAAGCAGTTTTCACCTTCCTGGCTCGAGCCTGGCTCCCCATCCACAATCATGCAAAAAATCCGTGATGGCCTGCCGAGACGGGCAAACTCGCGAATCTCCTCGCCCACCCAATGTGAGACAGCAGCTTCCGGTGAACAAATAACAATCAGACTCTCTGATTCTGCCATTACCTGCTTGACGGATTCACTCAAATCAGAAGCGGAAGACAGGTCATCCCGGTCACGGAAAACCGGCCTGATACGAGCGGCGACCTCACCTGCGCTGGTCTGCTTGCCGACCAATTTTCTCGGCACACGATAAGACTCCAGCGCGCGGTGAAGCCACTTAGCCCAGGCTTCATCCTTATGGCAGTAGCTAATAAATGCTTTGTATCTGAACTCAGCCATCTACCTGTTTAGTTCGGATCGATACATGGCACAATTTTTGACGAGAGCTGTGTAATACCCTTCAATTAAATGATGCGCCCGCCGCCTTCGTTCTCGATTGGTGGATCAAGTGTGACGCATGTCTCTGGTTGACCATCTTTGCACGCTGTAATCATGTAAAAGTAATCTTCTGGAAATGTATTAAGGTCAAGCAAGTTAAATTTTGACAGGTCACTTGATAAATCTGTCAGATTGATCACACCGTTATAATCTGGGCCAGCTCTGGGTGTAGCTCTGGATGCCCCAGCAGAAAATTGCCCGATGTCCGCTTTTGCCAAAGAGCAAGGGTCAGCGACAGTGGGTTTTTCTTTACCAAGACAGATATTCATCTTGGTGAGATGCCAGTCGTTTGAGGCAATTAAATGGAAATCAATCAACCCAATGCTGTATTTCGGCGCCCGGATGCAACCTTTTTTATTTGACTCGTTACATTTCTTTCCATTGTTTTCGAAAATGACCAATTCTTCTTTATTGGTGCTCTCGTTAACCACAACCTTTAACGAAATCTTTGATTTTTCAAAATGGTAAACATTTTGCAAACTTGACGGAATCATACAAGATGATAAAAACACTGAGCTGATTAAAATTAACACTGTCAATAATAATAGGTTCCTGCTTTGCATGGTCTTACTCCCTGCTAGAAATTTGTTATGTGAAAAAACCTCTTGGCCCATTTCGGGTAAGTTCAACCTCCAATTTCCCTTGCGGATAACCAACCCAAGTTTAGGCAGTAATTGCTGGGGCGAGCTAGTTCATGCTGGCACAAATCTGCACTACCTCACTCTAAGCATAGGTGTTTTCATGCATTTTTTCAGAAGTAATTCTTGCAAAATTTGTTTGAACCTGATGATCTAACATTACCTATATACTTTCATTCTGAAATTCTAATAAAAATTTGGAGAAACATTGAATGAAATGCACTGTTTTTCGCTCCAGCCTAAAGGACTTTACTTATATCTATTTGTTGGAAGGCCAGGTGTTGGAAGATTTGCCGATTGCACTGTTGAAAGTGTTCGGCGAACCCGAATTTGTCATGGACCTTGAACTCACCTCAAGTCGAAAACTGGCCTATGAGGACATCCACGAGGTTATGAAAAATCTGGCGGATCAAGGCTATCACTTGCAAATGCCCCCACAGGAAGACGCGACGGGCTTACTGGAATTACCTGAAAAAAAGGAAACACTGTTATGAGAGACAAAATACTGATTGGTGTATTGTTCGGCATCCTGGTCGGAATGGTATTGGCTCAAAGCGGCAATCTTGCGGCACAGGCTGCGCCTGCCGCCACTTGCCAGGAAGCGAAAACCATTTGGAGGGACTCCTCGCGTTTCAGCCGCAGGGGCAATGGTGCAGATAACATGAGTAAAAAGCATGCGGAGTACACCAGGGGCGGCTGGAAATTCGCGGATATGGAACTCTATACAGAAAACGGTGACCTGGAGGGTTTCTTTCTGACCTACACGCGTGACGTTTCCTGTACACAACTCATTGCAGAGGACGATTAAAAAACTACCACGGCAAGTCCGCAGCGGCAGGCAGGTTATTTGCGGGTTGTTGCGACGCTAACGCTTCCGACACCCACTGCCTCGGCAGCATCAAGGATGGTGACCAGTGCGTCGGTCTCCGCCTCGGGATGGGCGGCAATGATCAATGGTGAGTCCGGCTTTTCAGCCTTCGCACGCTCCATGTTAGCCTCTACCGCACCACGCTCCAGCATTCGCCCCTGCATCGTAATGTTTCCATTGGCATCGATCTTGACCACGATCGGACCCTTGGTTTTCTTGATTTCTTTCGGCGGGGCATTCGAAGGCCGGGAAACCTCCAGGCCTTTTTCCTTCACAAAGGAAGTTGTGACGATAAAGAAAATAAGCATGATGAAAACGATATCCAACATCGGAGTGATGTTGATTTCTGCTTCATCATTTGCCCGGCTTCTTCTGCGCATTAAATCGACCTTAGTAGAACTGACCATGCCGGTTTCAGGAACCGGGCGCTCAGCTTACTCAAGCTGATCGGTTTTTGCCAGTTTATTGCCAAACCCGGAGCCATCGGTTGTGATCTGACCCGCGTGTCATTCTTCCTTGTAATCTTCTTCCAGGAGGCCCTTTTCTTTCAGTGTCTTAACCAGTTTCTCTACTCGTACAAACGCAACGATGCCCATCAGGCTAAATACAAATGCAGCGGCTTCCATAAGCTCTCCTTAATTGATTGTTATGACTATTCAACTGTCACCGATTTAGCCAGGTTACGCGGCTGATCCACGTCGGTGCCACGCTGGACCGCCACATGG
>CALJWY010000054.1 GCA_937974465.1 uncultured Lysobacterales bacterium
TTCCTTCCTCGGAGTCAATTTCAACGGAGCCGCCAATTTGTTTGATCTCACTGCTAACAACATCCATTCCCACCCCGCGGCCTGCGAGCTTGGTGACTTTCTTGGAGGTTGAAAAGCCGCTGTGGAGAATCAGCTGTAACAACTGTTGTGTCGGTGGGTTGGCGTCTTTCTCAATCAAGTCCAGTTCGATGGCGCGTTTGCGGATTGCCTCGATGTTCAAGCCGGCACCATCATCTTCAACACGGACCACGAACTCGGTGGCTTCAGCCGCGACCGTAATGCACAGCTCGCCCTCTTCAGGCTTGTTAAGTTTGCGGCGCTCGGCCGGCTTCTCGATACCATGCACGATTGAATTTCTGAGCAGGTGTTCGAGTGGTGCGGTGATCCTTTCCAGAACGTTGCGATCCAGTTGGTCGCCTCCGGTGGTCATGCGTAACTGGAGACGGGCCTTCTTACCTGTTTCACTGGCAGCAGAACGTATGATTCTGCGGAGCCGTGGCGCGATGGTCCCAAAGGGAACCATCCGTGTTTGCATCAGGCCTTCCTGCAAATCGGAACTGACCCGCGATTGTTGCACCAGTAAAGCTTCGGACTTGCGTGCCGATTCATCCAGCAGTTCCTGCAGGTTGAGCAGGTCTGATACCGATTCGGACAAGCTGCGCGATAATTGCTGTATGGATGAAAAGCGATCCATTTCCAAAGGATCAAACTCTTCCGATGCAGGCTCTGGTGCCTGCTGATAGTGCGAACCAATCTGTGTTTCGGTCTCAATTTCCAGTTTGCGGAACTGCTCACGGAGCCGGGATATGGTCTCGTCAAACTCTTTCAGGTTGTCGCGCATATGACCGACTTGCTGTTCAAGCCTTGAGCGGAAAATGCTGATCTCGCCGGCCGAGTTGACAAGCGAATCCAGCAAATCAGCATTGACACGTATTTGTTGGCTGACGGTAGGCTCTTCGCTCGGCTCAGCGATTGCTTCCGGCGCTTCTTCTACCGGGACTTCGACATCCGGAATGTCCTGAAGCTCTGCAGGTTCGGTATCAATACTCGCACTGTCTGCAACACTCGCAGCTGGCTGGACCGGCACCGCTGTCAAGGCCTCAACCTGCTGCTCAAACAGTTCAAGTGCCTGGTTCGCAGATGGCAGGACCCCGGTGCCCGCTTTTTCAGCCCAGGAACTCAGGCGGTCACATCCCTGCTCAAGCACATCGATGGCAGACAGAGACGGTGGCAATAGGCCTCCAGCAATGCGCTCCAGCAGTGTTTCCATCGAATGGCTGAGATTACCCAGGGACGTCAACCCTGACATGCGTGCGCCACCCTTAAAGGTATGAATCTCACGTTGCAGGTTTTGAACGATATCAAGATCAGGCAGGTCGTCGCGCCAGTTGTTTAACAGGGAATCACAGCGCTCGAGGATATCGGTGGCTTCCTCAAGGAAAATATTGAGGATTTCTGTATCGACGGATTCGGAATCCTCGAGATCATCTTCCCCGGCTTCGCTCACCGCGTCTGTCTCACTCGCCTCCTCGGTTTCGACCTGTTCGTCGCTGGAGTCTGGCTCTGTGGCTGTCTCTGCCTGCTCAGCAGCGGCTGGCGTCTCCGCGATTGTTTCGCCGGGCTCGGTTTCTATGTCACGCTGCCTGTCTGTAAGGGTCTCTTCGGCTGCCTTGATTTCTGCGGTGAGCTTATTCAGTTGCGCGATTTGCGCGTCCTCATCGTCACCGAGCTCAGCATCAGCGTCACCCTCATGAATGCTCAGGCATGTATCAAAATACGCCAGGCTGGTGGCGACCGCCCACATGGAGGTATCGTCGAAGGCCTTGCCGCTCTGCTGTTGCGCGACCAGCAGTGCTTCGAGAGACTTGGCAACTTCAGGTTCCTTGCCCAATGGATCAAGCGCCGTGGTTCCGGCGATGTTATGAATGGCCGTTAGCTGCGCTTCATCCGCGGTGCTGTTGCGATCCCTGGAAATCTGATCTACCAGGGGCTTGAGAACCGCAAGACTATCTGCCAGTTCCCTGCAGAGCAGTTCTTGCAGCGAGGGCTCTTCCGCCGCCGTGTCCGGATCAGGGGCGTCATCTTTGTGACCCTTCAACAGGCCAGCAAACGCAGCCGGTAATAAATCTGCCAGCATTGCCCAGTCCGCATTTTCGCCTGCAACAAGCTTGCTGGCCTGCTCTGCAACGGCCGCAATGGCTGCAGCATCAAGCTCAGAGGGCTCCTGCACCAGCCGCTGTTTCATCGCGGGTAACAGTGCATCCGCCAGTGATAGCATTACGACCGCATTGTCCGTCGCCGTAATATTGCCTTCCAGGTAGGTGTTCAGCAGTTCCTCAATGTGCCAGGCAAAATCACCCAGCTCATTGGCACCCACCATCCGGCCACTGCCCTTGAGCGTATGGAAGCCGCGGCGGATTTCGGTTAATAAGGCCAGGTCTGCGGGGTTTTGCACCCACCGAGGCACCTGCTCATCCAGCATGGCGGCAACCGATTCATACTCTTCCAGGAATACGGCGAGCAACTCGGGATCAAGTTCGGATTCTGGCGCAATACCAGCTTCGTCAGCAGGCTCTGCTTTTGCTGTGACGACGGGTTCAACCGCTTCCATTTCACCAACGGGCAGGTGGTCAAGCCGGTCCTTGAGTACTTCCAGGAAGCGGTCGCGGTTACTTTGCTGGTCCCGGCAGCCCGCCAGGTACAGCTCCAATGCAGCGACTGCATCGGCGGCAGACTCCAGCTTGGCCGGGTCTGCTTCTGCTTCCGACCGGGAAACCCGCAGCAGGTTAGCGAGGGCATTTCTCAACTTGGATGTAAGGTCGGCCGTCTCGCTCTGCCCGACCAATTCGAGGGCGCCGGCGATATGGTCCATCGGGCTGATGAAATCGGCCTTCAGGTCACCATCTAAATGGCGGCGCACGCCATCCTGCGCCTGGTGCAGGCTGACGACGGTTTCATCCAGCAGGTGCGAGTGGATTCGTCTCTGTTCGTGAATTGGCAGGTCGATAAAACTAGTCGCCTGGTCTTCCAGCAAGGGCTCACCCAGGGTTGTGATCTGCTCTTCAAGCACCGATTCAACCTGGATCAGTTGACCAGCCAGGCTTAATAATAAGGACTCGCGTGAGCCCTGATCTTCATCTGTTGCAGATTCTTCGCTGGCCTCAAAAGCCGGCATCAGCGCTTCAATGGATTGGGCGGAATCACCCAGCCCCATCATTTTCAATGTGTCTTGTAAGCGCAACAGCGCCTCATGGCTTTGCTTGCGCCGGATGGGTTCTATTTCACCGGTACGCAGCTCAAGGTCGAGCGCATCCTTGACCAGTGACAATTCATCGCGCACTGCAGCACCTAGCGACACGTATAGCTCACGGTTGCGGCCGCTTACGGCGCCACGTGCACGCACCAGTACATCACGATCGGGCACCAGTTCCTGAAGTTGGAAGCGCTCGCGGAGATCATCTACGCCGGTACTGCCTGTCCGTGCCTGTGCGATATGGAACAGCAATGCCTGGGATACGGCATCGACTGCCGGTGCTTTGCAGGCCTCCTCTCCGCCTTCTGCAAGGGTTTTGAGAACGAGGTGAAGACGGGCGAACAGGCGTCGCAGATGAACGTCGTTATCGGTAACGCCATCAAGAAGTCCACCGATAACCTCTGCCGCAATCCACCACAGACGCCGCAAATCAGAACGCTCTGATCGCCGCCGCATGGTTTCGCTGACCGTGTGAAGCGGTGACAGTTTTTCGGTGTCGCGCTGATGTTGTAACCAGCTCAGCAGGGCATTTTCCCATTGCCGGCACATGCGTTGTGCAAATTCCGGATCGGACTCATCAGTGGCGGTAGCGTGTCCGTTGTCCTCTTCCGGTTCTGGTAATGCGATATCCAGGTCAGGTGTGAAAAGGGTCGCTTCGGAAACTATATTGGCGTTATACGACGAGCGTAATTCATTCACTATCGGTAACAGCAAAACCGGGAGATCGTGGTGGCCTGCCTGCAGTCGATCCAGGTATGACGGAATCACCACGATGGCATCCATCAACGCACCAAATGCTTTTTGACGATCGCGGACACTGCAGCGCAGGAGTTCGTCGCAAACCGTAATCATCTCATCTACGACCAGCGTCGCACCCTGTAACACGAGGGCCTCAAACGTGTACTTTAGCTGTACCAGGTGTTCGGAGGTGCGTTCGATCCCATCACCGATGTGCGCGCTGCTCGCAATATGCTCAATTTTGGTACGAATCTGATCCAGGTGCTTGTCCAGATCCGGACGCACCCAGGTCAATGCAGTACTTACGTTTGAGCCTTCCAGTAACATAGGGTTACGTGCTCCCGGCTGGTCCGGGCAGGCGGCTTGCTGGTGTGATCGCCCGGGTCACCTACTCATCTTCCGGCAGTTTGAAATCAGTAACGGAGTCGCTGAGTTGCATCACGAGCTCAGCCAGTTCATCGACCGATGATGCGGCCTGGGTGCTGCTCTCAGAAGCCTGTTCAGATACCTGCTGCACACTTTTCATGAGACCGGAAATCTCTGCAGCGGTCCTGGACTGGACCTGGGTTTCTTCCGAGATGCTGGCGATCAATGAGGACAGGTCTTTGGATACGGTTTCTATCTGTTCCAGTGCGGTACCGGCATCCTCGGCCAGGCGGGCGCCGGTTACGACCTCGGTGGTTGTCGCTTCCATGGAGACTACCGCTTCCGAGGTATCGGCCTGGATGGTTTGCACCAATGTTCCAATCCGCCGGGTGGCATTGGTGGCGCTTTCCGCCAGTTGCTGAACCTCGTCGGCTACAACTGCAAAGCCCTTACCGGCACCACCGGCCGACGCAGCCTGGATAGCGGCATTCAGCGCGAGAACGTTGGTTTGCTCTGCTATGCCATTGATCAGGCTTACGATGTCACCAATTTCCTGGGTGGACTCTCCCAGGCGCTTAATACGCTTGGAAGTCTGTTGAATCTGCTCGCGAATGGTATCCATACCATTGATGGTTTCCCGCACTTTCTCGCCACCGGCATGGGCAATGTCGACGGAGCTTCGAGCGACGTTACTGGATTCGCTGGAGCGCTTGGCCATGGTATCAAACGATTCAGTCATTTTTTGTATGCTGACGGTTGCTTTTCCGACCTGCTCTGCCTGCCGGCTTGCCGCTTCTGCCAGTTTCGAGGTGGAGGTGCGGGTTGTCATGGCTGACCCGGCCACTTCCTGGGCGGTGTACTTAATGCCCTTGACCAGTTCGCGTAATTGTTCAATCGCGAAATTGACCGAGTCGGCAATGGCGCTGGTGATGTCCTCGGTAACCGAGGCTTCAACGGTCAGATCGCCATCGGCCAGGGAACTCATCTCGTCCAGCAGCTTCAGGATTGCCTGTTGATTTCTCTCATTATCCCGGGCGGCAATTTTGCCCTGCCGCCGCTCTGCTGAAAGAAATGAATAGACCAGGATCCATACCACCAGGACCATTACTGCAAGGCCAATGGCAACCGTGGTTTGTGATGGCCAGAAACGCGATTGTGGTAACTCAGATACAGCGACTTTCAGATTCGCTGCTTCGTCGAATACGTCTCTGCTGTCGAGAAAAATTTCATCCGCTGCACCGCGAACCTCAAACAACGCGCTGGAGGAGTTAAGAATGGCGTTGATTTGCGGCTTGATCGTATCAAACAGGGACTGGACCTTTCCAAGCGATTGCAATGCCTGCGTGTTTCGTACTTGCGTGATACCCAGGCTTGAGTTTCCCTGCAACAGGGCGCCAATTACCTGGCTGAACAGGTCGCGGTCCTTGCGCAGGTTTTCAGCGGCACTTACGGCATTGCTGCCACCCTGCAACACCTCGGAAACACGTCGCAAGATACGGTCTGCCAGAACCAATTGGCGGCTTGCGAACACCACCTGGTTGGTTGGTGCGCCACTTTGCGTCAGGGCGCGAATACCGCTGTCGGTATGTTTCTGTATGTCCGGGATATTGTCTTGCACGATATTGCGGGCTGAGGCCAGCTCAAGAATCAATTTTTCCCGCTCCAGGATACTGTTGGCATTGGTGCTCATGCGGTCCCAGGTCAGGTTGAGCTGATTCATCGGGATATCAACACTGGCCGGCGTAGGTGGCAGCCCGGTCGAGACCGAACCGGTGCGGAGTTTGCTCATGGCTGCAACGATCTTTCCACGTGAATTACCCAATTCCAGGAATGCATCCAGGTTCCCGGATGCTGCCTCGCCCGCCGATTTGGCCAATTGCTGTGAGGTGACCTGAACATTGGTGGCCAGTGACATCCACTCCTGCTCATGTTGCGCGTTTCTCGTCAGGAGAAGAAATGTCACCGCAACAAAAGCCAGGGAGATGATCAACAGGCCTGTGGCAAGGTAAACCACCCAGGAGCGTTGGGTTTTGAGCTTGGGTTGTTTGTTTCGCATAAGTGTATCCCCCTCTATCAAGCCGCAGCGCCGTTAAGGAATTCGGTGGTGGAAAATAATGTATCAAGATCCAGTTCGTGCCAGACATCATTGCCGGATCGATATTGTTTGTGGACAAAATCCCGCAAAGGAGACTTGGCAGGCAAGCGGGCTTTTTTACCTTCATCACTGACAAACTGACGCTGACCAAATACCTCATCAACCAACAAGCCAACGGGTCTGCCGCTCAAACTGGCGACAAGCAGACGGGTCCGCATCGACAGCGTTGAACGTTCACCGTTGAGATACCAGGAAAGATCGATAATGGTCAGCAGGTCACCATGGACATTGGCGAGGCCAAGTATCCATGGCTTGGTGCCGGGTACCGGCGTAAAGGTTGGAATTGGCAAAAACTCATGCACTTGTTGCATGCTGCAGGCCAGGCGTTCATCACCGATGCGAAAAATAACTCCTGCCCATTCACCGCCGTGCAGTGCGCCGGTCGCCAGGCCAGGTTCAAAGGCCTGGCTACGCTGTTCGTAGTCCAGCAGTTTTTCGAACGATGGATTAGAAACGCTCATAGACTATCGACCCCGTGAAACCATAGCTGTCCCGGTGCTGCCGGCCAATGATGAGATCAGGCAGCCGCGTGCTGTTTGACAGCGCCCAGCAGTTCTTCGCGGGTGAAAGGTTTGGTCAGGTACTGGTCCGAACCAACAACCCTCCCGCGTGCCATGTCGAACAAACCATCTTTACTGGTAAGCATGACCACGGGTGTGTCGCGAAATTCTGCATTGTTCTTAATAATCGCACAGGTTTGGTAACCATCCAGGCGTGGCATCATGATATCGACAAAAAT
>CALJWY010000055.1 GCA_937974465.1 uncultured Lysobacterales bacterium
CGCACCGTCCGGGTCTTCCAGGATCGAGGCACGCAGCTTATTGTCCGGGTTCAGATAGGCGCGTCGTACGCCCTCATTCACCATCTCGGTCACGCCCATATCACCCTGCCATTGAACTTCCATGCCGACATTCAGGAAAACCGTCACGATACCCGTATCCTGGCAGAGCGGCCGATGACCCAGCGCACACATGCGTGAATTGATCAAAATCTGCGCCATGGCATCCTTGGCAGCCGGGTTGGCCTCTTTTTCGTAGGCCTCATTCAGCGCCTGGATGAAGTCGATCGGGTGATAGTAGGAGATATACTGAAGTGCATCGGCAACGCTTTCGATCAGGTCGTTTTGACGAATTACTGTGGCCATTTTGAAAGTCCCATGGTTGGAAAATCATTGTGCTGTTTGGCTCGAGACAAGGACGTCTGAACAATGGTTCAATTTTACACCATGCAGATGGGGGATCAACGCGGATAAGCCTGGTTTTTGACCAATGACACAAATCTGTGTCTGCTTGAAATTGCCCTTCGTTGTGTTCAAGCAATGAAATAGCCACTAAACTCTGAAGCATAACTTCTCAAGTACAGGCTCTGTGAATGAAACCATTAAGATCTGATACCACCACCAAAGGTCCCCTGGCTGCCGCGTCCCGCTCGTTGTGGCGGGCCACCGGCATGGGTGGAGGTGATTTTGGCAAACCCATCATTGCGATTGCCAACTCCTACACGCAGTTTGTACCCGGCCATATCCATTTGCAGGGTGTCAGTAGCCTGGTGGCGAGTGAAATTGCCGCGGCCGGTGGCATCTCCAAGGAGTTCAACACCATCGCGGTGGACGACGGTATTGCCATGGGCCACGATGGCATGCTGTATTCACTGCCAAGCCGCGACCTGATTGCCGACAGTGTCGAGTACATGGTCAATGCCCATTGTGCCGATGCGCTGGTGTGTATATCGAATTGCGACAAGATCACTCCGGGTATGTTGATGGCCGCTCTGCGGCTTAATATTCCAACCGTATTTGTATCCGGCGGGCCGATGGAGGCCGGTCGCGTCATGAAGGATGGTGCACTGTTACAGCGCGTGGACCTGGTGGATGCTTTCACCAGCGCCGCCAATCCCGACGCATTCCCCGGTATGAGCGTTGATGATGTCGAAGAAAACGCCTGTCCGACCTGTGGCAGCTGTTCCGGTATGTTTACGGCCAACTCGATGAACTGCCTGACCGAAGCCCTTGGCTTGTCATTGCCTGGCAATGGCTCCCTGCTGGCCACCCATCGCGACCGCGCCTCGCTGTTTCTGGAGGCCGGCCGCTTGATCGTGGAATTGGCCAACCGTTATTACCGCGACGACGATGAAACCGCACTGCCCAGATCGATCGCCACCTTTGACGCCTTCAGCAACGCCATGGCGGTCGATATTGCAATGGGTGGTTCGACCAATACCATCCTGCATCTGCTGGCAGCAGCCCAGGAGGCTGAGGTTGAGTTCAATATGTCACATATTGATGCCATGTCCCGGCGGATACCACATTTATGCAAGGTCTCACCGGCAACCCATGACTATTTTATGGAAGATGTCCACCGTGCCGGCGGCATGCTGTCGATCATGGGTGAGCTGGATAAGGGCGGCCTGGTGAACCGGGATGTGCACATGGTGCATAGCGCCAACCTGGGCGAGGCCCTGGCAAAGTGGGATATCGGCCAAAGCGAAGAAGATGATGCGAAACGTCTGTTCACGGCTGCCCCTGGCGGCGTACGGACTACCAAGGCATTCAGCCAGGACAACCGTTGGGAGCTGGATATTGACCGCACTGCGGGATGTATTCGTGACCTTGACCACGCCTACAGTACCGAAGGCGGGCTTGCCGTACTGTACGGAAATATCGCCGAAAAGGGTTGTATTGTAAAAACCGCTGCTGTGGCGGAAGAAATGTACCAGTTCAGCGGCAGGGCTCGTGTCTATGACGAGATGGAGGTGGCCCAGGAAGCGATTCTGGCAGGTGATATCGTGCCCGGTGATGTGGTGGTCATCCGTTATGAAGGTCCGCGTGGCGGGCCGGGGATGCAGGAAATGCTGACCCCAACCACCGCCCTCAAATCCAAGGGGCTGGGAGAAGTGTGCGCCCTGATTACCGACGGACGATTCTCCGGGGCAACCGGCGGTTTGTCGGTTGGACATATTTCCCCCGAGGCGGCCTCGGGTGGCCTGATCGCACTGGTTGAAGAGGGTGACACCATTGCCTTTGACATACCTGGCCGCTCCATTGAGCTACAGGTGGATGAAGATACCCTGGCGAAGCGCCGCACAGCCCTGGAATCAAGGGGCGCAGAACAGGCCTATCAACCAGCAGCACCGAGGCGCCGCAGGGTCAGCAAGGCATTACGCGCCTACGCAATATTTGCCAGTAGCGCCGACAAGGGCGGCGTGCGCGATCTTGAGGCAGGCTGAGTTTGTAATTGATTGCAGGAGCAATTGCATCATTTCGATAGTTTTATAATTCTGCAATTATCGAATATTTATTACGAAAGAACAGCGCCCAAAGATTGGCCTTAGCAAGAGAGGAGTGATTTGAATGTCCCGGCTAGACAAGGCACTGAACATTGAAGACCTGCGGAAAATTGCCCGCAAGAAACTGCCCGCCCCCCTGTTCAACTACATAGACGGCGGTTCGGATGATGAGTCCAATGTGCGCGGCAACAGCCATGCATATGACGCCGTCAAGCTGGTACCAGAATACCTGGTAGATGTTGCAAAAATAGATCTGTCGACAAAAGTGCTTGGCCGGGAAATTTCCATGCCTTTGTTCCTGGGGCCCACTGGAATGACCCGTTTGTTCCATCATGACGGCGAAACGGCGGTTTCCAAAGCAGCGGCAGCGGCCGGCACCTACTATTCATTATCTACCGTGGGCGCCACCAGCATCGAGGATGTCGCGGCAGCCTGTAGCGGCCCAAAATGTTTCCAGATTTACGTGATGAAAGACCGTGGCCTGACCCATGAATTTATTCAGCGATGCAAGGATGCGAATTACGATTCTTTGATGCTAACCGTTGATATTCCGGTCGCCAGCTACCGCGAAAGGGAATTGCGCTATGGTTTTACACTACCACCAAAACTCAACCTTGCCGGCATGCTCGGCTTTGCTGCGAAACCAGGCTGGGTTTACAACGCCCTGACCCACCCGCAGACAAAGCTGGCCAATGTAGCCCACAAGATTCCCGAGGGCAGTTCGAAAAGCAGCTCCCTGATGGAGTACATCGCCAACCAGTTTGACCCGTCTGTGACCTGGAAAGATCTCGAGTGGATGATCGCCGAATGGGGCGGACCTTTTGTCATCAAGGGAATATTATCACCCGCTGACGCACGTAAAGCCGTCGATGCCGGGGTGACCGCGATCTCGGTTTCAAACCATGGCGGACGCCAACTCGACGGCACGCTGTCTGCTTTCGAGGCCCTGGGGCCGATGGTTGATGAGGTGGGAGGGGAGTGCGAAATGATCTGTGACGGGGGTATCCGCCGTGGCACACATGTATTGAAGGCGCTGGCGCGTGGTGCAACGGCCTGTTCTATTGGCAGGCCTTATCTGTATGGCCTGGCGGCTGGTGGTGAAGCCGGAGTAGCGCGGGCCCTGCAACTCTTGCGGGATGAAATCGAACGCGACATGGGCCTGCTGGGTTGCCGCAGTATCGAAGAGATCGGCAGCAAGCATATCGCCTGACACTTACTCCGGGAACTGCCTCCAGGTTCTAACCCCTGCCGCAGGCCGTTTGTCTACATGCCCAGGTTTGTGAGCAATTCCTGCAGTTTTTGTTTGACGATGGCAGCGTTGGCGCTGCCCATGCGGAGCAGAATTTTCTGGCCAGCGGTCATGGCTTCCAGTGCCGGATCTTCTAACAGGTAAACAGCCTCAGGCTTGGACAGGTAGATAGGACCCGCAACATCCGGTGTTTGCAGCAAATGGGTGATAACTTCAAGCAAGCGGTCATTGAACAGACCTTCCCCGCCGTTTTCTTCCCACGCCTCCTGGAACCAGCGGCTGTTGGTTTCATAGAAGCCGACCAGCAAATCGGTAT
>CALJWY010000056.1 GCA_937974465.1 uncultured Lysobacterales bacterium
GACCTGCAAATCCTGACCCGATCGGTTTCCGGCGTAACCCTGACCACCCAGTCGATTGAAGCATTGCAGCTTCAGGGCAAACTGATGGCAGGCGCAGGCACCACCTGGGACCGTAATTTCGATTACATGAATGACGTCCGCAACATGATCAATACCGGCCGGCCTATTGTCGATGCCGGCATGCATCACCAGGCCTGTGTTGCGTTGATGGGCCTGCCCTTCCATTCTGACAAGGTGCACACGGCAGAATTCTATATCGATATCGGCCGGCAGTTGCTCGAAGGCGATGTGCAGATCGATTCCATCTGCCTTAAAGACGCCAGCGGCACCACAGACCCGAAAACAATTTATGACACCGCGATTGGTTTGAAGAAGATCATGCCTAAAGGCATGCCCCTGTGGATGCACACCCACGATACGGCCAGCATGGCCGTTGCCTGTTACATGGCGGGTATCCACGGTGGCGTTGACGGTGTTGATTGTTCCGTGCGTCCAATGGCGAGTGGCACCGTGCAGCCGGATGTGCGATCGGTCGCACATGCCCTGAAAGGCACCGGTTACTCACTGGACATCAATGTCGATGCAATGCAGGAAATCGAATCGCTGCTCGAAGAAGGCCTGAAAGACTATGCATTCAACCCGACCACCACTACCGCCGATGCGCGCGTGGTCGGTTTCCCGATGCCTGGCGGCGCCATCGGTCCAAATGTCCACATGATGGTGAAGGCCGGTATCCTGCACAAATATTCAGACGTACTCGCTGAATTCCCGGTCGTGGTCAAGGCCGGTGGCGCCTGGACCAGTGTGACCCCGGGTAGTCAGCAGTACTGGCTGCAGGCGTTTAATAACGTCATGTTCGGCCGCTGGGAGAAAATGGAATCCGGTTATGGCCGCTCGGTTCTGGGTTACTTTGGCAAGACACCGCTTTCCCCTGATCCCCTCGTCGTCAAGGCAGCCTCTGACCAGCTGGGTCTGCCGGTATTTGAAGGCGATCCGCTGGAAGCAGCCCCGAACAATATTGAACCTGCCAGAAAAGCACTGGAAGAGCGCAATATACCGGTCAATGACCGCAACCTGTTCCTGGTGCTTTCCACCATGGTTCCCGGCAAGAAGATGGAACTCAACGAAGGCATCAAGCTGTTGACCGGCAAGGGCAAAATTGACATTCCATTGAAGAAGAAAGAAGCACCCGTGGCAGCAGTTGCTCCTGCGACGGCGCCTGTTGCTGCAGCGTTACCGAGTGGCCCAATCACATCAACCTGCAAGGTTGAGGAAGGCGGCAAGGTAAGGACTTTTGTAGTCACGATTGAACCGAACCAGGCATCTGGTGCACTAATAGCCGAATCAGTTGCTTCCCAACCTGCCAAGACCGGGGGCACCAGCGTATTCTCGGTATTCGGTGGTGAAGTCGAAGTAATCGATATCCTGGTGAAAGTTGGTGACGAAGTCACTGAGGGCGCTGTGGTTGCCTCAATCGAAGCAATGAAGGCACAACACGACATCAAGGCGCCGTGTGCAGGCAAGGTGATTTCCGTCGATGTCCGCATCGGAGAAGAAATCGACGCCACCCAGAGCATAATAACGATCGCCTGACGGGACATAAACCATGCAAGCCATTACGGAACTGCTAAGCCAGTCAGGTCTGGCCAATATCGGCTGGGACAACCTGATCATGTACCTGATTGCCGCAGCGCTGGTGTACCTGGCAATCAGGAAAGAATATGAACCGCTGCTTTTGATTCCGATCGGGTTCGGTATTCTTCTTGCCAACTTCCCGTTGGCGGATATGAGTTCTTATGACTCCGGAATTATCGGCATGATTTACAGTGGCGGCATCAAGACGGAACTGTTACCGCCCATCATCTTCCTGGGTGTGGGCGCCCTGACCGATTTTCGGCCTCTACTTGGGCGGCCATTGACATTCCTGTTGGGTGCGGCAGCCCAGCTAGGTATCTTTATTGCTGCCATTGGCGCAGCCACTTTGTTTGGTTTCAGCCCGAAGGAAGCCGCCACCATCGGTATTATCGGTGGCGCCGACGGACCAACCTCCATTTTTCTCGCTGCACAATTGGCACCTCACCTGCTGGGCCCGGTTGCTTTGGCGGCCTATAGCTACATGGCACTGGTACCGATGATTCAGCCACCGGTTATGCGCCTGTTAACGACCCGTAAAGAACGCAACATCCAGATGGGTGAGCCGATACCGGTTTCTCACAGGGCCGTGATCTGGTTTCCTATCTGCACCGCAGCAATAACGATTCTGGCAGTTCCTTCCAGCGGTCCGTTGATTGGCATGTTGATGTTTGGCAACCTGCTGCGTGAAAGCGGGGTAACCGAGCGCCTGAAGAAAACCGCAGGTGGCTCGTTGATCGACGTGGTCACCATCTTCCTGGGTATTTCTGTAGGCGCCACCATGGAGGCCAGTCATTTCCTGAATGCCCAAACGCTGATGGTTTTCGGCCTGGGCGCCGTGGCATTTGTCTTCAGTACCGCCGGGGGCATCCTGTTCGCAAAATTGATCAACCTGTTCCTGCCCAAAGACAGGAAGATCAACCCGTGTATTGGTGCCGCGGGCGTTTCTGCCGTTCCAATGGCAGCGCGCGTGGTGCAAAAATTCGTATCCGATGAAACCGATGGCAAGGTCAACCCGTTAATGGCAGCGATGGGCCCGAATGTCGCAGGCGTCATTGGCTCAGCCATGGCAGCGGGGGTTTTCCTGTCATTACTTAAATAGACCTTCAATTAAGGCAGACACGATCACGCTGTAACCCAGGCTGGTACGGTCTGACGATTTGTAAAAGCAAATCTTTCACTTAAGCTGGAAATATTATTTCAATCGCCCGATCGGTATTTATAGCTTTAGAACGATTTATGCCGTTCCGGAACTGCTTGGCCAGCTTTTCGATATTGATGTGCATGAAGGCGGAGTTCTTGTCATGCAATTTTCTCGATTTCGTTGCATACTGGAAACCCCCATTTCAGCCGAAATTTTTATTATGAAATTAATTAATATAATCACATGCAGTGTTTGTTTGATGTTTGCGACAGCTGCCCATGCCGCTGCAACTTTGGATGAGTGCAATGCAACCCTGGTTAAATTCAAACAACTCGGTAATGTGCCAGAAATGATGACTGAAGCCTATGGATACGCAGTCCTGCCGACCATTGGTAAGGGAGGCATAGGTATCGGTGCAGCGGGCGGTACTGGATGTGTTTTTGCCCAGGGCCACCACACCGGCAATGTTTCAATGGGCCAGGTTACAATCGGCTTTCAATTGGGCGGCCAAGCCTATAGCCAGATAATCCTGTTCAAGAATGCAGACACATACCAGGAATTCACCAACGGCAATTTCGAATTCGGCGCTGATGCCACGGCAGTTGCGCTGACCTATGGTGTGCAAGCAGGTGCCAACACCCAGGGTGCTTCTGCGAGCGCAGGTGATACGAGGGCAACCGGAGCCTGGAAACGCGGCATGGCCATTTACACCCTTGCCAAAGGCGGCTTGATGTACGAAGCCTCCATCGGTGGACAGAAGTACAAATTCAAGCCATTAAAGTAGCTTTCCGGCAACCGATATATAGCACCCGGGCTAAAAGTGACACAATCGGCCAGAGCAATCTTGGGATTTATTTTATCGCTGGTTCAGCAAAACGAAGATACGGCCGCTGAATTAAGGGCAAAAATTAAGTGAATGCGAACAACCGGTAATTTCTTGCTTGTGCAGGCCAAGACTGAATAAGTCTAATAGTTTTGCGTCGTCACATTGTGCGACTGTCGATCAACGGGTTTGGCTTTGCAAGGTGGTTCAAGTCATCGAGATTCGTCAAGCATATTTCGCTCCCGTGAACCTCCACCCCATATTTCCTTAACTTGCCGAATGCACGGGAAAGATATTCCGGCGTCATGCCAAGAAGCGCAGCTAAGGTGCGTCTATCTTCGGTTAGCTCAATTTTTCCAGCCTCCGGCGTCTGCTCGTTCGCGCGCAATAGGTAATTTGCCAGTCGCTCCACGCCGTTGCGGAGTTTTTGCTCTTTTAAAGCCCTGATTACAACGCGATACCTCTTTGCAAGTTCTTTCACCATTGCGTGTGCAAAGGCGGGGTCAGCATCCATTGCGTTGCGCACGTTTTCTGCCGGAACCATTAAAACCCTGGACTGTTCCAATGTACGTGCCGACATCAGATAGGCCTCATCTTCCAGAACAGCAGACAGGTTAAAGGTGCAAACGGGCCTCATAATAAACATCGTGGTTTCCCGATCGTTTGAGCTGCCGAATAACTCAACCGTTCCGTCTAAGAGAATGTGGAGAAAATCCGCAGAATCGCCTTCCGTTATCAATTGGACATGCGCCGGAAAACCTTGTAAGTAGGCCATTTTAAGCAAGTCGTCAAAGTGCTTCTCGCCCATAGACGAAAAGAGTGAAATTTCTCTGACTTCTCGAACATCATCACTGCGCATAATAACCCCTGTTCTTGTTCTTGTTCTTGTTCACTTCGAAAAACGCATTCCCGGATATTAAGTTTAGGCTGATGCTAAAGACCACATATTGATCTAAATCAAGAAAGCTGTTGATGTAGTGTAATTTGAGGCAGAACCAAACTCTGCATTCCCTGTGATTCCGCTGACAATTGCTATAATTAGAAATGGTGGGTGTTCACTATTGTATCGCCAGATTATTAGTGTAAGTCTGCAAATAAGCATCCAATAACCTCACGATCAAGTAGTAGTTCATATCACGTCTGCTTTTAACCGTCAGCCCGGTGGGGTTAACGGTGTTTTGGTTGCGTGAAATCTGAGGAGAATGCGAGGATGTCACGGCACAAACCACTAAAAGTGCTCGGAGCATTGATAGGCCAATTGAAGAACCGCAAAGTTACGCGCGTTGGCTTTGCATATGTGATCGTTTCATGGATCGTGATGCAGGTCGCTGATGTCGTCGTGGAAGCTCTTGTTTTGCCTTCGTGGTCACTGACCCTGATTACCGTTTTATTGATATTGGGCTTTCCCATTTCGCTAATACT
>CALJWY010000057.1 GCA_937974465.1 uncultured Lysobacterales bacterium
ACATTTCCAACCATTACCTTCATTGTTCAGATAGGCATTTTCCGGCAGAGAGATGACTACGCAATGATTGTCAGCCCGTTCATAGCCGCGCCCACATTCCGATCCATCGCCATAGGATGCATTGGTCGCATAGGCATGTGCGGGTATCTTGACTGGCGCACAATGGCTCTCACCGATGGGGCGATAACCCTGATTGCACTCCCAGCCCTTGCTATATTTACTAGCGCTTGCGTTATCAGGCACCGATTCATCATTTTGAGGAATTGCCAGGCCAGGTATCGCGGTCAACAATACCAGTATCAGCAAACGCACAAGAAATGATTTCCTGCCATGAGACAACATTAAAAATCACCTGCCTTAAGTACGAAAACAGTCGAGCCTTTGCGATCCTTAACATAGGCTTTGCCAGCAACATCATAGATATGCTCCTTGGCAGCATCAAAAGATTGAAGATAACCGGACTCGACAGAAGCCAATTTTGGCGAAAGCTTCTTTAATGCCTCTGCCTCAAGAAAGAATTCGACTTCCATTATGCTGGCGTAGCCAGTAAAACGCACACAGTTACACGTACTATCATAGCTACGACTGGGGTTAGAAAAACTCAGCTTCATCGTTATTTCCTGGAATGACGTGACGCAGGACTGACGCCATCGGGTGACATGGCCTTGAGAAATTTGAATAACTCGCTATCGGTTGATAGCACCAGCGTGGTGTTGGTCGTAATAATGGATTTATAGGCCTGCATGGTGCGGGTGAATTCATAGAAGGCGACTGACTGCGCGTTCTGATTGTAGGCACTGGCGTAAATCTCGGTGGCCTTGGCATCCGCAAGGCCGCGTATTTCCTCGACCTGGCGATAAGCTTCGGACTGAATTTTGTTCAGATCGCGAACCCGGTTACCGCGTATGCGGGCGGCTTCACCATTGCCTTCTGACAGAAAACGTTCCGCGATCTGTCGCCGTTCACTAATCATGCGATCATAGATTTTTGGACGTACGCTTTGATTATAGTTGATCCGTTTGAAACGGATATCAAGTAATTCGATACCAAAGACTCGAACCTTGTCAGCCGCTGCCGAATAAATTTCCTGCTCGACCAGTTTGCGTCCTTTCTGAATCGGCACCAGTGACCCCACATCGGCTTCGGTATCAGTCAGAAGAGTATCGCGCAACGGTACACGATCTTTTGTTGTGCGAATGATTTCAATTAGCTCATGTTTGGCGACTGCATTACGAGTCTCACTACCCAGAATGTCATCTAGGCGCGATTGAGCGCTGCGTTCATCACGCAATCGTAAGAAATATTGCAAGGGGTCAGTAATGCGCCAGCGAGCGAACAGGTCAACCGAAATATAGAGTTTATCCTTAGTCGGCATATCTGATGGGTTGCCATCCCATTCGAGCACGCGCTTGTCGATGGGATTGATTTCCTGAATGAAAGGCAGCTTGATCTTCAGTCCCGCCGTGGTGACCGGCTCACCAACCGGCTTGCCAAACTGGGTGATAATCACTTGTTCGACTTCATTGACGGTATAAATAGAGCTCGCCAGCATATACAGGCCTACACCCAGTGTAATCAGTAATGCAAATGATCTACTGGTATTCATGGTTGTACACCTTTTTGACCACCAAGATTCAATAAGGGGAGCAGATTAGGTGCCTGCTCATCGATAATGATTTTAGAACTTATGCCAGGCATAACCTCTTGCAAAGTCTCGATATAAATACGCCGCTGGGTAACTTCAGGGGCCTTACTGTATTCCGTAAGCAGGGCGTTAAAACGCGCCACATCACCTTCTGCCTCGTTAATACGTTTAAGTCGGTAACCATCGGCCTCGCGAATGCGTTGATCCTTTTCACCTTCGGCCAGAGGGATTACTTTGTTGTAGTCACGTCGCGCTTCGTTGATCAGTTTTTCTTTTTCCTGTTGCGCCTGATTCACTTCGTTGAAGGACTCCTGTACCGGCAGCGGCGGATTGATATTTTTCAATTGCACCTGATCAATACTGATGCCCATGGCATATTTGCTGGAGAGTAACTGCATTTTTTCCAAGGCCTCAATTTCAATTTCCTGACGTCCAACGGTAATGACTTCATCTACCGTGCGGTCTCCAACAACTTCTCGCATGACCGATTCCGAAACATAACGCAGAGTAGCTGCTGGCTCTCGGACCTCAAACAGGAATTTCTTTGGATCAGAAATACGGTATTGCAGCACCCACTCCACCAGTGCGGAATTCAGGTCGCCGGTGACCATTTCGGTTTCGCGCTTGCCATCAACCGGACTTTGAAACAGATCAGTGGATCCGGCCGTAGAGAAGCCGAACTCCTGCTTTAATTGTCGTTTGACGGGCACGATTGTCGCCACATCAATCCCAAGTGGTAATTTGAAATGCAGACCGGGCTGTACCTCCTTGAGGTATTTGCCGAATCGTTGCACGACAGCGACCGAGTCACTGGGTACCGTGTAATAGGCTGTCCACGCGCCCAGGACCATCAGCACAATCAGGGCAGGGATGAGAATATTGCCAGAACCGCCACCGGGCAAATACTGCCTGAGGTTATTCATACCCTGCCGTGCCAGTTTCTCGAGATCGGGTGGTTCTGGATTGGAGCCGCCACCCCAGGAATTACCCTGGCCATTGTTTCCGTTATTTACT
>CALJWY010000058.1 GCA_937974465.1 uncultured Lysobacterales bacterium
TCCGGTTGACCAGGGAAAGCGGGCGACTGGAGGCCTCCCGCCTGGCGCGGGTTAGCTTGTCGTAAAACTCCGAATCCTCGAACTGGGCCAGGTCCAGTGTGATGGCCTTTTCAAGAATCATGACATTCACACGTTGACCCAGTTGCGCCCGCAACAAGGCCCTGCATAGAGAAATTCCACGTTGTGCGCCGGCAATTGCGGCGACGATCAATGCCTCCAGCGCCACCAGCATGAACACCTGGTTCATGTTGATTTCACCACTTTGTTTGAACAGCTCTGCTGCCATCAGCACGGCGTCAATAATCAATGCACCGATGTAGGCCATCGCTGCCGGCAACACACCCGCCACCAGTGTTAACAGGGCGAGCGCGACAGTCAGCCGGCGATTGGTGGCCCACACCAACTCCATGGCCCGGCGGCTATAACGAAAAACGCCAAAAAATCCTCGGCTTGTAGCCTCGGCCGGTGGTGTGGGTGGATTGGTATGAGCCATATTTAAATCTTACATGATGACCGCTGACCACTCATGATTATTCCCGTGAATAGCGCCTGATTTCAAAATCAGGCCTGATACATTTCCAGAACCACTTGCTATACTCGAGCTTTAACCAGTCAAGAATAAAATGCCGTCATCCTCAATCAGCAAGTTCTATCAGGAATTGAAGCGTCGTAAGGTGATCCGCGTAGCGATCGTTTACATGCTGGTCGCATGGGTGGTGGTGGAGGTAGCGTCTGTAATGTTTCCCGGACTGCTATTGCCGGACTGGAGTGTCCGCCTGGTGATTGGTTTGGCTGTCATCGGTTTTCCCATTGCGTTGGTGATGGCCTGGGCGCTCGAGCTGTCGCCGGATGGCCTGCGAATGGACTCCGAAACGAAAACCGACTCGGAGGCAGGCAAGAAGGCCGATGATAAAGCGCTAGCCGAACCTGACCCGAAACCCGCCAAAGAGGGTTTCGACTCGATAGCCGTGCTGCCATTTCTGAATCTCAGCAACGACCCTGACAACGAGTATTTCAGCGATGGCATGTCTGAAGAATTACTCAACCTGTTGTGCAAGGTTCCGCAATTGACGGTCACCTCAAGAACCTCATCGTTTTCATTCAAGGGCAAGGATGTCGATATGGGCACCGTTGCGAGGCAACTGGGTGTCGATGTCATCCTTGAGGGCAGTGTGCGGCGATCAAATGAAAGGGTCAGGATTACCGCACAGCTCGTGGATGGCAAAACCGATAAGCACCTGTGGTCGGAGACCTATGACCGTGAGCTGAAAGATGTATTTGCCGTGCAGGACGAAATTGCCAACAACATCGTCAAGGCACTTGAGCTCAGCCTGAGCCCGGTGGTGCAGCGTTGCATCGCCCAGCGCGCAGCAACAGATGATATGGATGCTTACGATTATTACCTGCGTGGCCGTTATTTTGTCGAACGCGGTGATATCGATTCAGGCCAGCAGATGTTTGAAAAAGCCATCGAACTGGATAATAACTACGCACTCGCGTGGGCCGGCGCCGCAGATTGTCATTCATGGCGCACCATGTGGTTTGAAGGTTCGCCCGAAAGCAAACAAAAGGCGGATGACTATAGCCTGAAGGCACTGCAACTTGCCCCGAACCAGGCCGAAGCCCATGCATCTCGCAGCTACGCCCTGGCCATGAATAGCAAGTATGAAGAGGCAGAAGTTGAATTCAAGGCCGCCATTGCGTTGGATCCACAGTTATATGAAGCTCACTATTATGCGGGCAGAACTTACTTTGCACAGGGCAAATACCAGCAGGCCGCCGAGGCGTTCACCCGGGCAGGGGCCATCAGGCCGGATGACATGGCTGCTGCTAATTTAATCAGCTCAGCAATTAGACCAATAGCCAGCAAAGAAGAATATATCAAGGCAGTGCGCCATGGCGTCGAAGTCTCCGAGCGTTACATGGCCTTGAATCCTGATGATGCGCTGGCCTTATCCCGGACTGCCGTTGGCCTGATTGAACTGGGTGAAACTGAAAAAGGCCTTGAGCGCGCCGAGCATGCCTATGCGATTAACCCGCATGTCTGCAGATATAACGTCGCTTGTGCAAACATCCTCGGGGGCAGGGCAGAACGGGCCCTGGACTTACTCGAAGAGCACGCCCGGGCAAACGTCGTGATGCTGGATTGGCTGGAAAAGGACGGTGACTGGGACGCTGCCCGGGATCACCCGCGATTTATTGCCATTACTGAATCGCTGCGCACAGCGAAGAAAAGCCACTAGGGGCTCAGCTCCTTAACCGGTCACCCTGCTGCTCCCAGCTTTCCTGCCCTACCCAAACCTGACTAACGGGCCATTAACCTGCAGCGTGTCTGTAGTACGCTAGCGATCGGCTCTCCCGGCACAGGCACTAATCAGCATGACCCACAGCAAGCATCACATATGGCGTTTCCTGACGATCGCATCGATAATCTTTGTCCTGGGAGCGGGAGCCTGGTTTTTTATGTTGCCCGTTCAGCAGTCCAAGAAGCTCGAACATAGTGTGATCGACCGGTTTGGTTCGGCCACCCGCTACATTCCGCCTGCAGACGGGGTTATTCAGCCCCAACGGCTGGAAGGTTTTATCCGGGTGAGAGAGACAGTGCAGGCCAACTGCAGAGTTTTCCAAAACATTATCGACAATGTTATCAAGCTTGAATCGCTCGAGTCAGATCCAAACCTGCCGGCCAGTCAAAAAGCCTCTGAGGGGTTTAAAAGTCTGAAAAGCATGTTCAGTGCCGCGCCGACGTTCCTGGAGTTCATGGATACCCGCAATACAGCCCTTCTGACTGAGAAAATGGGCCTGGGCGAGTATATCTATATATACCTGGCTGCCTATGGGGAGCAACTTGCGCTGGAGCCACAGGGCCGTTACGCCGATCAGGAGGAGGCTTACCTCAGCCCGCGCTCACGCAGGGAATTTGTGCAAATACTGGGCAATCAACTGGCCGCCCTGCAATCGGGTGAGCGGTCTCAGGATGCCTCCGCTGATGCCCTGGTTGCCGACCTGCAGGCCGAGATGGCAGCCCTTGAAGACGGTTCGCACGCCTCACCCTGGCCAAATGGACCGCCCGCAACAACCGCTGAGTCCCTCGCACCCTATCGCGACCGGTTATCGGATTTGTATTGTGAAGGTATAGTCCGGGTCGAGATTCTGCAAAACAAAAAGGGCTTCAGTTTCGAAGTTAAGTAACAAAAAGGGTTGTGACGCCAACACCTTAAATCGAACGCACAATTCCACCTTCAACCCGTTGAGCGCTGCCATTAACGGCGCCATTTAGGGCCAAAAACACCACCGCGTGTGCAACTTCCTTTACATCAATAAAGCGTTGCAGCAAAGAGGTAGGCTCATGTTCGGCAAAATAATTGTCGATCAGTTCTGCCGCTGGTTTGCCTTCCTCGGCTGCGAGGCCGTCGAAATACTTTTCCACACCCTCGGTCCAGGTTGGGCCCGGCAGCACCGAGTTG
>CALJWY010000059.1 GCA_937974465.1 uncultured Lysobacterales bacterium
GAAGCCGAGAAGTGGCCTCTGTAACAAGCCATTCCCCAGGGGTCTGCTTTCCGGCATTGATGACAAGCCGTCAACGCCGCTGCCCCGCATCAGGTTCAACAACAGGGTTTCGGCCTGGTCATCTGCATGGTGAGCGGTCAACAGGCAATCACCATCGCTAATCCGGGTACAGATTGCCTCATAGCGCAGTTGACGTGCTTCCGCTTCCAGCCCCTTGCCCGAGTCTTTGCGAGGATGAACCGCCAGGCAGACCAGGTCAATGTTACGTTCAAGGCAAAAAGCTTCACATTCCTGCTGCCAGGTGTCTGCGTGTGCATGCAGGCCATGATTAATATGCACCGCTGTGAACGGGACTTCCAGACGGTCTTTGAGTGTATTCAGTGCGTGTAACAGAGCAGTGGAATCGGCACCACCGCTAAAACCAACAATATAGGCTTTGACCTGCGGTAACGACCGGAGAATGTGCAGCAATCGTTCTGCATCGAAAGCTGAAGCGCGATTGCTCATGTCCGTTCAGCAGACCCTCAATCCTTGAATTCACCGTAGGAAAGTAGCCGCTGATGACGGTCTTCCAGAAGGTCATCGGTTGTCAGCTTGTCGAGTTCCTCGAGTTGGGATGCCAGGCAATCGCCTACCCGCGAGGCCACTTGCTCCGGATCCTTGTGGGCGCCACCCAGCGGCTCGGGAATAACCTCGTCCACCAGGCCAAGGTTTAAGAGTCGGTCAGCGGTGATTCCGAGAGCCGAGGCAGCATCTTCTGCCAGTGCCGCGTCGTTCCAAAGAATGGATGCACAACCTTCCGGTGAGATGACCGAGTAGGTGCTGTATTGAAGGATGTTGACGCGGTCACCCACCCCGATGGCCAGCGCGCCGCCCGAACCACCTTCGCCGATGACGGTGCAGATGACGGGCACGGGCAAGGTGGCCATGTACTTGAGGTTGGTGGCAATGGCTTCGGACTGGCCGCGCTCTTCGGCACCAACACCCGGGTAAGCGCCTGGTGTATCAATGAATGTCAAAATTGGCAGGCGAAACCTGGCGGCCATTTTCATCAAGCGCAGTGCTTTGCGATAACCTTCAGGACGCGGCATGCCAAAATTTCTGAATACCTTGGCCTTTGTATCCCGGCCTTTCTGTTGGCCGATAACCATAACCGCACGATCACGAAACCGTGCAAGTCCACCGACTATGGCATGGTCATCTGCAAATGCCCGGTCACCATGGAGTTCATGAAATTCGTCGAACAGGTAATCGATATAGTCGAGGGTATATGGCCTCAATGGATGACGGCTTAGCTGTGACACCTGCCAGGGTGTCAGGTCCTTGAAGATGCTGGTCAGCTTTTGCCGCATTTTCGACTGCAGACGATTGATTTCCTCATCCAGGTTCAATGCGTTGTCAGAGCCTACATTTCGCAGTTCGTCGATCTTGGCCTGTAATTCGGCAATTGGCTGTTCAAAATCCAGGTGGTTTGAGTTCATAACCGTCTAATTCCGGGAAAGAGACCGGATTATAAACGTAACTGACCGTTTAGTTTAGACCTTGCCGGGTAAAATTGACGAACACCGGGGTATCAGTGAGCTATCCCAATGCTGTAAGGCCCACTCCCACAAGCTGGCCAATGAAAGACCTGATGGTGGTCGCTGCCCTAAAAAGGTCAAGGCCTGGTAAACCGCATACGCGGGATTCTGCTGATTGATCGGATCGGCCTGGAAGCGCTTGCCCAGTTTTTTGCCTTCCTCGGTCGTTGCCACGGGCAAGTGCATATATGCAGGAGTTTTATATCCAAGGGCCTTTTGTAAGCAAATTTGCCGGCTGGTTGATTCGAGCAAATCGGCACCACGAACGACCTGTGTTACCCGTTGGAACTCGTCGTCAACGACAACGGCAAGCTGGTAAGCGTATAAACCATCGGCGCGGCGAATGACAAAGTCACCCGTCAATGATGCGGGTAGATCCTCAACCAGGCCTTGCACCCGGTCTGTAAACGCATAGTCACCGTTATCAACTGCAAGCCTTATAGAACGTGCGATCTTGCCCGCAGGTATTCCATTCCTGCAAGTGCCGGGGTAGACGCCGGATGCGGGTAAATCCTTGCGCGAACACGCGCATGGGTATGCCAGGCCCCGCTCCATTAATCGTTTGACGGCATCCTCGTAGCTGTGAATTCTGCTGCTTTGGTAGAGAACCGGTTCATCAGGGAACATACCAAGATGTTCCAGGTCGCGAATAATACGATCGGCGCTACCGGGCACTTCCCGGGGTGGATCGATATCCTCTATACGCAGCAACCACCATCCACCGGCGCATTTTGCTTCAAGGTAGCTGCCTACCGCGGCCACCAGTGAGCCGAAATGCAGATCACCGGTAGGCGAGGGTGCAAAACGACCGATGACCGGATTCGGTGCCATAAAGAATGATTGGGTTTACTGGCCTACGACCTGTGGTGCCTCGTTGAGAAAATCACCCGTAACCAGCTTGACCCCACATTGCCAAAGCACTGCAAGATCGGAGGCATCTTCAACCTCATCTGCAATGATGATGATGTCCTTTGATTCAATCGCCCTGACAACCGCCCTGATGATTTCCTGGTTTGCGGTATTTGCAGACAGACCTTTTGCCAGTCCCGGACGAAGCTTGACCATGTTAACGGGCAGGTGATCCAGCAATTGAATGGTGCGCCGGTCATTATCAAATTCCGACAGCACAAAACTGCAACCGAGGTCGGTTAGTTCATCGATGACCCTGCGGGTGGGCTTGAGATTGGTTTCGGCAGAAATTCCGGAAATCTGCAGGATAATCTGTGAACCCACCACTTCGGTTTCATTCAGCATTCGGCCAAACCAGTGCGGGAAGCTGAAATCAAGAATAGAGTTGTTGCTGAGCGAAATGATGTGCTTGTCGCCGGTGCCGGCGATGGCCAGCATCAACTGTGGTATGACGTGCCTGTCAATCATGCCCCCAAGGTCATGTCGCTCTGCTGCCTGCATAAACTCGGCAGCATGGGTGTCACCTTCCTCTTCACGCATAAAGGTGCGGTTCTCAAACAAACCCTCGTTCTCTCCCTCAAGGTCAACGATGGATTGTTGGACTGTGTAGAAGTCGTGATTGTTGAGAGCATAACGAATCCGCTCTACCCAATCGCGTTCCGTTTCGCCTGAATGGACGGTGGTCAGGGCGGGCTTGAACCTGACCATGCTGCCGCCTTTTTGCGATGCTTGTATAAATGCCGTCCTGGCATGCGAAATGACTTCATCTGCGCTTTGTGTCAATTTGCCAATTGTCGCCATGCCAATGCTGCAAGAGGCGGTAATTGTTCTGTCGCCAAGGTCGATGATGTGATTGGAATAATTTTCGATAATGCTATCGCCGGTCTCTCTCAATGCTGATTTTTCATCGCGTTGGATCAGTATGGCAAAGCCATGGTCACTGAAGCGCGCAGGTACGTCAGTTTTGAGGGTGCATCCGGTAATAATGTTTGCCAGGTCCATGACACAGAAATCGATGTTCTCCATCCCCAGGTGCTGCTGTAATTCACTCATTCCATCGATTTCGACGTAGAGCACAGCGCTTCTGTGTTTGCTGTCTCTGGTCTCTTCAATGGCGCGGGATAACCTGTCTGTAAATGTCTGCCGGTTGATCAGTTTGGTGAGTTGATCAGTCTTGCGCAAGCGCTCCAGTTCTTCCTGCAGAACACGGTTCATATCCTGTTCATGCACTGCCATCTGGATGCATTGTTCGCCATTGAACCTGGCGGCAGAGAAAATCAGGTCCGCCTTCAGCTGATTGTTCCCGGGGGTGTTGATTGTTACGGCTAATGAGTCTGCGGGAAAAATATCCTGGTTCATGTCGCGCAACAATTTTTTTAGATTTACTCCCTCTTCCGGCGTCATCAATTCCAGCAATGACGTTCCCTCGATATCTTCAAGGGAATTTACCTTCAATAATTCAAGATATGCGCGGTTGGCATAAACATGCAGCCCTTCATGGATGTATGCGATGGAATCCCTGGCGCTATCCAGTAAAAGGTCATAGCGATGGGTCAGTTCATCGAGTTTGCGTGTCAGTTCGTTAAATTCACGGGCAGTTCTACCACCGGACATGTTCTGTTTAACCACATGCATCAGTTGATCATCTTCTTCGGCATTGATAATCATCAGCGGGTGCACGGCAATTGCAGATTCAATATGGGCTGTATCAGCCGGCTCGACCTGCATCGCGGTGGGAATCGAATATTGATCGGCCAACTGCATGATCTGGCCAATTTTGATGGTTGGGGGTATCTGTGTGCCAACCAGTATCAGGAAGGGGGACTTCTCTTTTAAGACATCTTCCATCTCATTGGTATTTGATGCGCTGACAACCCTTACAGCCAATCCAGCATTACGCAGGAAACTGCTCGTGACCTGTGCATGGTCCGGGGAGTTGTCAATTACCAGCAGGTAGGCGCTATCCATAGTAATAAAAACCCATTCCTCGTTCCATGAGGGCTCCTGGTTGCAATAACGTTCTAAATAATATCAAAAAGCTCAATAGTTTTTCCGAAATTTGTTTATTTTGAAGACCTAAAACGCAGTAGGTCTTATTCGATATTACTATGCGATTATGACGCATTACCTAAGTTTACTATAGATTTTGATGTGCGCTTATTTCTTTTTATCGGCAAGGGGCAAGCAGGGAAACGCGGGCCAAACCTTTGTTGTTCATTATCAGGTTCTATCCCGCATGCATCGTTCGCGTTATCATTAGGCAACTTTTTACTCGTGTTTTGGGATCCTGTGCGGCCCAGGTTTGTCACCTGAAACCCCCGGGGCTTCCAATCGATGAATCAGAGACGTGCGGGGGATTGCCCGCATGATCCATGAAGAGCTGTTTTGGAGAAACCAATGGCGTCTTACAGTACCAATGAATTCAAAAGTGGCCTGAAAATTATTATCAACGGTGATCCCTACAATATTGTTGAAAATGAGTTTGTG
>CALJWY010000060.1 GCA_937974465.1 uncultured Lysobacterales bacterium
TGGAGTGAGCCTTGTCCAGATCGCGCAATACTGACCTGCCCTCCTCGCACAGAAGGAAAAAGCCTCCATAAGCAGCATCTACGTGCAGCCATAGATCATATTGTTCAGCCAGCGCCGCCAACTCTGTCATCGGATCAACAGCTCCGGCATCGGTGGTACCGGCTGATGCGATCAACAGCCATGGCCTGAGACCTGCCGCCCTGTCTTCCAGGATCATCAGCTCAAGTTTCTGAGGGTCCATACGGTAGCGATGATCCATTGGAACCAGCCGTTTCTGACATTCAGCCAGGCCTGCCGCCCGCAACGCCTTGTCCAGGCAATGGTGGGCATCTTCAGTCATGTAAATACAGCCGTTTTCGATATCGCCGGCGCGGATACCCATGGTTTCCCTGGCGGTCACAATCGCCGTCAGGTTAGCCATGCTGCCCCCTGAAGTCAGGTCACCACCTGCCGTTTCCGGAAACCCAACCAGGTCATTCATCCACCTGACCAGTTGCCGCTCCATTTTCACGCCCCCCGGAGAGGCGAAGGCGACGCCGGAATAGCAGTTGGTTACATCGGCCAGGTAGTCGCCAAGCGCAGACGGGTAAATGCCGCCACCGGGTATATAGCCCATGTGGCCACCTGAGGCTGGTTTGATGCCTTCATAGATGACTCCCCTGTTGAAAGCTTTGAGCAAAGCGGGAAGTTCTTCAGGCTCTTCTGTAAATACCGGCTCCAGAGCTGAGCTTAATCCCTGGTCGGGCTCAAAGGTCTTGGCATCGGGAAGTCCTTGTAAATACGACTCTCCGAAATCCAGGGCTTGCCTGGCCAAATCATGGCGCTGTTCCGGCTTTGGCTCAAGACTCCCTGATGCCCGCTCCAGCTGTAAAATTTTCTCTCTCATTAAGATGTCCGTTGCAGATTGATTTCTGTAATTACGCCAAGCGCCGATATATCATCTGCATATTATTTCAGACTTGAGTCGGCAAAGGGACACAGAGTGCAAAATCAGAATAAATCAAGCCAGGACTCCGGTCAGCAAAACTCAACAAAAGACATCGGCGAGCAGTTCAGAGGTGAAATCGAAGAACTGATTACACAGCTGCAGTCTGCGCTGGCAGACACCATCCGCGGCACGGATGATCGCCCCGCATTGGCAGCGGGCGCCGAGGAAGTGCTGGCACTATTGGATGAGCCCCTGCCAGAATCGGGCTGTGGCGCGAAGCAAAGTATCGAAAAGCTTCTTGAACTCAATATGAAAGCTGCCGCCAATGTCGGCGGACCAAAATGTTTCCATTTTATTCTCGGTGGCAGCACCCCCGCGTCAATGGCAGCGGATATGCTTGCCACGGCGTTTGAAACCATAACCTATACGTGGGTTGTATCCCCCGTCGGGGTGCAAATGGAATTGCAGGCCTTGAACTGGCTTAAACAGATGTTTGGACTGAACCCGTCCATGTCTGGCGTGATGGTCACCGGGGCAACCATGGCAAATTTTGTCGGCCTGGCATCAGCCCGCCAATGGTGGGGTGAGCAGCTCGGCTTTGACGTATCTGAAGACGGTATGGCAGGCAAACCGCAAATGCCGGTCCTGACGTCCGGTTTTGTGCACGCGAGCACACTCAAAGTGCTGGCGCTGCTGGGTGTTGGCCGCTCCAGTGTACAAAGGTTTTGCCGTGATGATGTCGGGCGTCTGGATCTGGAGGCAATGCAAAAAGCACTTGAAGACCTGGACGGCGAGCCAGCGGTAATCATTGTCAATGCGGGCGAGGTCAATGCGGGCGAGTTCGACCCGGTCAGCGACATGATTCAATTGGCTCGCAAGCATAATGTCTGGGTGCATGTGGATGGGGCATTTGGCTTGTTTGCGAGAGTTTCGCCGCGTATCCAACATTTCGTCGAAGGTGTGGAACAGGCTGATTCAGTTACGGTTGACGGCCACAAATGGTTGAACGTGCCTTATGACTCGGGTTATGCATTTGTCAGGGATATCGGCCTTATGGCCCGGTCTTTTCGATACTCAGCCGATTACCTGCCATCCGAAAATGAACCACACCCGACACCGGGTGCAATCGGTCCGGACAGTTCCAGGCGGGCGCGCGGCTTTGCAGTATGGGCCACACTTAAAGCATATGGTCGACAGGGTCATCGAAGAATTGTCGAACACTGCCTCGATATTGCGCAACATTTTTCCGCCCAGGTCCGCAACAATGAGCACCTGGAGGCGATGGCCGATGTACCCCTGCATATCGTTGCGTTTCGTTTTAATCCTGGCGGTTTAAGCGAACAGGAACTGGACAGCCTGAATCAGCAACTGGGCGAAGCAGTTTTGGCCGATGGCCGGTTTTTAGCCGGAACATCCAGGATAGGAGAACGCACGGTGTTCAGGCCTGCCTTCTCGAATTGGCGGACACGCAACGAGGACGTCGAAGAGTTTGCAGATGTCGTGGTTGAACTGGGCAAGGCGCTGATATGAAGCAAATTCCAACCAGCGGCAAGCAAGCCCGTAAAACCATCGCCATCGCAGGCAATATTGGCACTGGTAAGTCCTCGCTGGTGGAGTTTCTGACCCGCACCTATGGGATTCAGCCATTTTATGAACCAAACGATGAAAACCCCTACCTGCCGGACTTTTACCAGGACATGAACCGCTGGGCGTTTCATTCACAACTCTACTTTCTGAGTAATAAATTTCGTATGCACCAGCAACTGGAGCAGATGCCAGGTGTGGTGGTGCTCGACCGGACCATTTACGAGGATGCAGAGATTTTTGCCACTGCCCTGCATGATATGCGCAACTTCACCGGCAGGGACTGGGATACCTATTGGAACTTCTACCAGATAATCCTTGATTCAATCCGTCCCCCGGACCTGATGATCTACCTGCGATGCTCAATGCGGACGCTACGCAAACGTATCAATTTACGCGGACGTGCCATGGAGAAGGACATTCCCCTGGCCTACCTGAAACGGCTGGAACAGTTATATGAACAATGGCTTGGCAACTACCAGTATGGCGAGGTGCTTGTGCTGGAAACCGACAAGCTTGATTACATTAATGACATGGTCGACTGTCTTGATGTCATGGAGCGTGTCGAAGCATTGTTGCCCGCCACGCTCCAGCGCGACAGCTGACCGCTGAGGTATCAGGCGTCATCCAGGTTGGTACAATAAATATTCAACTTATTGCCGTCCAGATCCCTGAAATACGCCGCATAGAAACCATCCATACGCTTACCGGGAGCACCTTCGTCACTACCACCCAGGGCCATTGCCAAAGCATACATTGCATCAACTTTCGCAGTTGAATCGACCATGAATGCGATCATGGTGCCATTGCCGATGCTGGCTGCATTGCCGTCAAATGGCTTACAAACAGAAAACGCCGGCTTATCCGGAGCCACCGCCCATGCGACAAAAGTGTCTTCCTGCATGAAGCGCCCTGCCCCCAATTCGGTAAAGAATGCATCATAAAAAGCGACTGCTTTCTCAAGATTATTGCTGCCTACCGTGGTGTATCCAATCATTTTATGTCTCCAAAACGTTTATTTTGTTCCTGCAAAACTTGTATATTTTGCATTTTTCAAATATTAAACACCCTTGAGTAAATAGAGTTAAAATTTGTATCTTAATGATTCTAAACAATATTAATCATGCAAATATGGCTATAGACAATCTGCCAATTTGGCTATAGACAATCTGCCATTTTGGCTATAGACAATCTGCCATTTTGGCTATAGACAGTTTGCCATTTTGGCTATAGACAATTTGCCATATTGGCTATAGACAGTTTGCCATATTGGCTATAGACAGTTTGCCATATTGGCTATAGACAGATTTGCGATAGCAAAATATGTTGCCTGAGCTTCGGAATAAATCGCTAAGTATCCGCCAATAAACAACACCATTTACGCGCTCTTGTTAAGTGTGGAAAGCCAACATACGAGTTACCATGAAAAAGGCCGCAACTATGTGCGGCCTTGATTTCATTGGTCACGAAGACGTCCTAGTACGGGACAGTCACTGAATTTGAGCAGGTATTCGTGCCGCTCTGACATACTTTATAGACATAGGTGGCGCCGCCCTTGTTACCGGTATTGTGGGTATATGTGGTGGTGCCGGACGCGACGCTGCCAATTATCGAACCGTCTTCTAAAATATCCATTGCGCTAGCTGATGAAACACTCCAGCTCAGGTCAATCACGTGCGTGCCTTTGACCTTTCCGCCAGATGCGACCAGCTCGATATCAGGTGCAACAGCGGTGGTCGCAGACGCTATGTTGGAATACTCAGAGTCACCCAGTCCGTTGAATCCTATAACCCGGTACTCATAGGTTGTCGAACCCTGCAAACCGTTATCGGTGAACACGGCCGTCGTTCCACTATTCGCGCCAGTGACCCCGACTTGCTCAAATGAGTTTCCACTATTGAATATACGCCGCTCTATGCTGAAGCCGGTTTCATTATCGGAATTATCTGCCCATTCCAGGGAGATGCTCTCATATGAAAGTGCCGTTGCACTCAAATTCGCCGGATCTCCGCCAGGTGGCTCACCACTGGCATTGGCCACCTGAACCATCAGCAGGTCGACATTGATGATATCTTTAGACCGGTTACCACTTGTCCTGTCGGTATCAATTACACGGATGTACACGGTGCCTGTGGTTCCCGGTGGTAATGCAAACGACATTGGTGTCAACTGGTTATTTGTTGCAGCAACATTCAATGCCGGTGACCAGCTTGTTCCATTGGTCGACCATTGAAAATCGAATGTATCATCATCTGATGACTCGCTCTGCCAGGCATTGACAACCAGGGACGCAGCACCTGCCGCACCCACGTTGATAGTCCATTGATGCTCTAACCAACTATGACGATTCGACGGTTTGCCTCCGGAATCGCGCTCCTCGATAGCTTCAACAGCACCGTCGTTTGCCTTTGTAGCATTCAGGTTACCATTCAGTGTTCCACCGCTCGTTGACTCTGCGCTTGCGTAGAAATTGGCAAAGGGAGGGTTCTCTACCGTTACGTTCTTGGTTACTTCAGCAGTTGCACCATGGTTGTCCGTCACCGTCAAGGTCACGGGGTAGGTATTACCCGAGGCATACGTATGAGTCGGGCTCTGTGAATTCGAACCGTTGCCATCTCCGAAATTCCAACTCCAACTGATGACACTGCCGTCGCTATCGCTGGAAGCATCCACAAAACTTGCCTCGGTATAACTTGCGTTATAAGTAAAGTTGGCGGTTGGTGGCACTGCCAGCGTTGTCGCATTTGCAACATTGGAGAAGCTGGACGCTTCACCACCCTCTAGCGTTTGAACCCGATAGTAGTGGGTTGATGCAGTTGCCAGGCCAGTGTGGGTGTATAGAGCAGCATTGGCGCCAAGTGTTATCAGGTGCGACCAGGTGCTGCCATTGTCGGAATGTTCAATGCGATAACCATCTTCGGCATTGTGATTGTCATTCCAAACCACGTCGATCATATCTTTTGCAACTGCCGTTGCAACCAGGTTTGTGGGGGCCGGAACCACCGAGCAAACTGAATCACATATTTCAACGCCCATCACCTGGACACTATCAGTATTGTCGTTATTGAATACCGTTGTCTGGCTGGTAGCCGTAATGGAAACGCCTGCGGCGCTATCCACAAACGTCTCACCCGGTGCGATCATCCTTACGAAAACTGAACGGGTTGAACCATCGGTGCCGTAGTGCAGACTTAGACCATTGGTATACCCGGAACTGACGTTGTTGTAATCGCCGGTCTGCTGGCGAAATGAAATGTAGTAATCGGAATTTGTGCTACGTTCAACCTTAAGGGCCCGTAACCCAGGCCATGTCCAGGCTTCTTCATCAACCGGGATCAGGTCAAAAGACTGGGAGTTAGATGTGGCTGTGACGGTACGGATTTCGTATTCAAGATTATCCATCCAGCCCTTGTCTTCAAAATGCGGGGGATTAAATTTCATCCAGTTCCGGCTGCCCCCCATCATGTCAGAACTATCGCCATATTCACTGTCGAGCGAGCCATTATTGTCGGGATCGGTACTGGCATGATGCAGACCAAAATTATGGCCAAGCTCATGAATAATGACACCGTGCAAAACACTCTTCGGATCCGCAGCGATAGCCCAGCACCAGGAACCGCAATTTAATTGCGCAACACCACCCCAGCCGCAATGCCGGTTGCCATAGTCCCAGTAGTTTGGAACGATCAATAAACGATGCCTATATAAATTAATATCCTT
>CALJWY010000061.1 GCA_937974465.1 uncultured Lysobacterales bacterium
TAACCAGCTCATCCGGGAAGTTCTCCTGTAACCATTTGAACTGGTTGCTCGGAACCGAGGAGGTCCACTGCAATTTACCTGCCCGGAACTGTTTTAATGCCGTTGATTGATCGACAAACGGATAATAATGAACCTTGTCGATAATGACGTTTTCGGCATCCCAGTACTTCTCGTTTTTTACCAGGTCGACATGGGAACGGATCACCCAGTCACTCAGCACGTAGGCACCATTTGATACCAGCTTGCCAGGAACAGAAAAATCATTGCCGTGCTCCATCACGCTTGCGCGGTGCAAGGGATAGGTTGACGGGTGATTCAACAAGGCCAGGAAATAGGGTGTTGGATCCCGCATTTTTATCTGCAGCGTGTATTCGTCCAGGGCAAAGACACCCAATTCGGACAAGGGTTTTTCGCCGGTTAAAACCTCGGCAGCATTTTCAATAGGTAACAGGGCGCGGGCATTGCTTGAGGCGGTCATCGGGCTGGCGCTGCGCCTCAGGCCATAGACAAAGTCTTCGGCAGTGACCGGATCCCCGTTGGACCAATAGGCATCGCGCCTCAGGTAAAAGGTATAGGTTTTTCCATCGCGGCTTATATTCCAGCGTATTGCCGCACCAGGAATAATCCGGCCTTCCGGTGACTCATTGGTCAGGCCCTCGAATAAATCCCGCAAAATGTGTGCAGATGCAACACCCTCTGCGATGTGCGGGTCCAGGGTTTGCGGCTCATCACCGTTATCCCTGTGCAGGGTCTGATCCTCTGACAAAACCGCCGGATCGGGTCTGCCATCCTCGGTCAGAATCAGTTCAACCGGCAGTGTCTGGCTGCCCTGTCTACCTATAAGCGGTTGGCCGGAATCATCACCACAGGCGCCAAGCAGCAACACAAGCGTGGCTGATAAAACTATGTTGACCGGGAGCCTCACGGATTTGTGCTTTTCACTCCCAGGTAACGTGAAAGGTGAATATCCCTGACATTTGCCTGGTAACCGGTGACATACGGTTTCAGCAGGTGTCTTGAAACATAGAAATACAGGGGTATAACCGGCATATCTTTCATCAATGCCACCTCGGCCCGCTCCAGCCTCTGCATTCGCATTTCACCGTCCAATACCTCGGCCTGGTCCATCAACCGATCAAACTGTTCGTTTTTATAAAACGTCGTATTCAACTCATTGTCACTGCGAAACAGATCGAGGAAACTGGATGGATCCGCATAGTCGGCAATCCAACCCCCGCGGAATACCTGGGTTACAGCACCCTGGCGCCGGTGATTGACAAACACTTTCCATTCTTCATTCAAAAGCTCTGTTTCAACACCCAGTACCTGCCGCCACATCGAAGACACTGCCAGGGCAATTTTCCGGTGCTGGCTGGAGGTGTTGTAACGCAACTCAATCACCAAGGGTTTATTGTCGCCGTATCCAGCCTCTGTATACAGTCTTTTTGCCTTCTGTTCGCGTTTTTCTTTTTCCAGTTCACTGTCTTCAGCCGCTTGTGGCATATAGCCTTCTATACCAGGCGGTACGATACTCCAGGCCGGCAATTCACCCGCACCCACCACAAGTCGAGCTATGACCTTGCGGTCAACCGCCAGGGAAAGCGCCTGGCGCAATTTGACGTTGTCTTTAAAGGGTTCACGTTGCAGGTTCATTCCCAGCCAGAAACTGCCGATATACGGACTGACTTTGAGCTCATCACCGAGATAGGTTTTAAGCCAGTCATGGCGGCCGGCCGGAATGGTTTCAGTCATATCCAATTCACCGGCCCGGTAGCGCGATAATTCTGATGTCGGATCCTCAATTGGCAGGTACTCAACCGTCTCCAGGCTAACGCTCGCAGCGGCATGGAAATGGGGGTTCTTTTGCAGGCGTATCATGGCGTGGAGTGTTGTGTCTCCGATCATGAAAGCGCCGTTGACCGCTGCCTGCAAAGGCGAATCCTGCCTGTCTTTATGCAAGGGATAACTGACCGGGTGGGCTAGAATTTCCAGAAACCAGGGTGCCGCTGATTCCAGCCTGATCTCCAGCGATTTGGGTGACAGGGCTGCAATGCCCAGGGCCTCCGGTTCAGCCTCGCCACTCATCACCTCGCGCGCATTGACAACCTGTGCCAACAGACTTGCAGTGCGTGCCTGGGTTGCGGGTGACAGGGCACGCTGCCAGGCGCGCACAAAGTCCTCAGAGGTGAGCGTATCACCGTTGGACCAGCGGGCGTTGTCGCGTAGCTCAAAACGATAGGTTTTGCCGTCATCCAGAACCACCCATGACGAGGCAACACCCTCGACAATATTGCCGGAAGCATCAAAGGTGGTCAGCCCTTCCCGGATCTCCCTTAAAACCTGGATGGCTGGCAATCCCTGCGCCTGGTGTATATCCAGTGAATCAGGCTCTGGCCCCAGGCCGCGGTGCAATGTAGAGGCGTAAACCCCCTGGACCAGGAACATAGCCCATAACATACTCGACAAAACTTTCGCGGCAATCATTGTAGATTTCTTCATGGCATCACTTTGCTGGTTCGGTTTCCTGGGTGTAATAAGGCCTGGTCAATATTTGCCAGAACGTTGTGTTTCGGGCCCAATCGGCGAAAGGCGAGGCACTGGGTTTGTGGTTTGCGAGGACCCGGTAAATAAAGGCAACAATCACCTTTAAATATTCAGGCCGGCAACCCGAAGGGACACGGCATGTTTTGTGTGTTGCCACGTCTCGCCTTACTAAAGTATATATAATACATTACGGTTGTTATTCCTTACACTGGACAAAGCAGACATCTGTCGCATCATCCTGCCGGGTAATAGCTGGTGTATCGTCATCAACATCAACATGGAGTGATTCTTTTGAATTCATCCGCTAGTGCAACCCAAATTGAAAACCGTCAACAACTGGTTGAATACCTGGCTTCCGGCTGTAAACCCGAGTCTGAATGGCGGCTGGGCACTGAGCATGAAAAGTTTGGTTTTACCACCCACGATCTCCGTCCCCTTCCCTACGAAGGAAAAGCCGGCATTAAAGCTATGCTGGAAGGGCTTGCAGAGCAGTTCGACTGGAGCCCGGTCGAAGAACATGGTCGTATCATCGCGTTGCTTCATGACAGTGGCGCGTCGGTCACCTTGGAGCCCGGCGGTCAACTGGAACTCTCCGGCGCGTTACTGGATAACGTTCACGAGACCTGCGACGAGGTATATACCCATTTAAAACAGGTCAAGACTATTGCCGAGCCACTTGGTATTGCCTTTTTGGGCATGGGATTCCAGCCAAAGTGGGAGCGCAAGGATACCCAGTGGATGCCCAAGGGCCGTTACCGGATTATGCGAGAATACATGACCAAGCGGGGTAACCTGGGGCTGGATATGATGAGCAGAACCTGCACCGTGCAGGTGAACCTCGATTTTAGCTCTGAAGCCGACATGGTAAAAAAATTCCAGGTCGCGCTGGCCCTGCAGCCAGTCGCCACTGCGCTGTTTGCAAACTCGCCATTTGTGGATGGCAAGCCGTGCGGTTTTGTCAGTTACCGCTCACACGTCTGGGAAGACACGGACCCCGACCGCACCGGTATGCTGCCATTTGTTTTTGAATCATCGTTGGGTTTCGAGCGTTATGTCGAATATATGCTCGATGTGCCCATGTATTTCGTTTATCGCAACGG
>CALJWY010000062.1 GCA_937974465.1 uncultured Lysobacterales bacterium
CTTTGCAAACTGGGCAATTTACCCAGGTCGAGCTTCTGATTTGTCTTCAGTTTTGGAATTTTCATTGTCGACCCGTGTGCCCAAAACCACCCGCCCCACGTTCGCTGGCATCAAAGCTATCAACGACCTCGAAGTCAGCCATGATCACTGGTACAAAGACCAGCTGGGCGATTCGCAGACCGGGTTCTATTTCAAAATCCGTGTCGGAACGGTTCCAGCAGGATACGTAGACCTGGCCCTGGTAATCGCTGTCGATCAAACCCACAAGATTGCCCAGCACCAGGCCATGTTTATGGCCCAGGCCCGAACGGGGTAATATCACCGCCGCCATCGCAGGGTCCGAGATGTGCATTGCGAAACCCGTTGGTATCAGTACCGTCTCACCCGGATGGATAATGATGTTGTGGTCAACACAGGCACGCAGATCCATCCCTGCGGAACCATCTGTCGCGTGTTCTGGTAGCGGAATTTCCTTACCCAGCCTTGGGTCGATGATCTGTAACTGGATGGCTTTTGGTTTTGGCTTATCCAATTGTTATCCTTATTCTGTAAACTTTTTTCACCGTGATGCAACCGCGATACGGACGCTCAATATACGCCAGACATCATACCAATCCTGTGCCGTGTAGTCTGCACTGCCTGAAATATTCAGTGCCTGTCTTACAAGTGGCACCGCCATGTACCAATATACGGCAGCGGTTCAATCGCCCAATATATCTGTCGAGCCCAAGGTAAGCCTGCTATGAAAACCGAAACCGCAGCGGCTGCGAGCAGCCAACAACTATCGGAGCCTGTTTTGAATCCCGGTTCCATCTCGGATACAGAGCTGCTCGCGCGGCTGTTATATCCGGGTGACTTGCGAAAACAAAAACTGAAACAGGCCAGGTCCTTGCTGAAATGTTTTGGCGGACTACGTGGATTGCAGGCAGCCAGTCGCATGGCAACACAGGAACGTAAAGGCCTGGATGACCAGGCCGCTGAGCGCCTTGGCCTTGCCAATGAACTGGTTCACCGCCAGCTAAAGCAAAGCCTGCAACGAGGCGTATCGTTGACCAGCCCGGCCATCACCATACAATACCTGCAGACCGCCTTGAGGGACCGCCGACGTGAAATTTTCACCTGCCTTTTCCTGGACACCCGTCACCGCGTGATTGCGGTTGAAAATCTCTTTCAGGGCTCAATTGATGGTGCTTGCGTGTATCCGCGCGTGGTCGCGGAGCGGGCGCTGCGCTTGAGTGCTGCAGCAGTCATCGTGGCCCATAATCACCCATCGGGGGTCAGTGAACCTAGCCTCGCCGATCAGGCCATTACCCGCCGCCTGAAGGATGCGCTTTTGCTGTTGGAAATTCGTCTGCTGGATCATTTCGTAGTGGGTGATGGAGCGCCAGTCTCTATGGCCTCAAGGGGCATGCTGTGAATATGGTGCGTCTTTTAGGGTCAGAAGATCAAAATACACCGAATTTGATTGCATACCGGCGATTATTGCGGTATAAAGTGCGGCTCAATTTTGATAGTACAGTAACGGAATAATCCAATGTCCAGAGTTTGTCAGGTAACCGGTAAACGACCAGTTTCCGGAAATAACGTTTCGCATTCGAACATCAAGTCGAAACGGCGCTTTTTACCCAATCTTCACCGCCATCGTTTTTGGGTGGAAAGTGAAAATCGTTGGGTTCGCTTGCGTGTCTCCACCAAGGGGCTGCGTATCATTGATAAAAAAGGCATTGATGCCGTTTTGACCGACCTGCGTGCGCGCGGCGAAAAGGTCTGAGGAGCATAGATCATGGCTAAATCTTCAAGAGATAAAATCCGTCTGGTTTCTTCCGCCAAAACCGGTCATTTCTACACCACGGATAAAAACAAAAAGAACACCCCCGGAAAAATGGAGATGAAGAAATACGATCCCGTTGTCCGCAAGCACGTGATGTACAAGGAAGCCAAGATCAAATAACACGATCATTGGAAGAGATTAAAAAAACCCGCCCAAGTGGCGGGTTTTTTTTGGCCTCCTGAACAGGTCGTCACACTGCAGCTATGTACTGGCGAGTGCCGGGAGGGTTTATTGCTTGTACAGCATTAAACTTTGTCCACGGATGCGCGCAGCATGACGGATGGTTTGAAGGCCTTCTGAATTGCCGCATTGTCTTTTTCGTATGCGTACTTGAGAACACTGCGCGCAGCCATCAGGCCCATCTGGTCGATATGACAGGTCACAGATGACAGTTTCGGGTAGAGGTACCTGGCAAAAGCAACATCATCGTAACCGATGATCGACATATCATCCGGTATTTTCAGACCATGTTTACGTGTGGTGTTATAAGCGCCCGCTGCCATTTCGTCGTTGGCACAAACAACGCCGGTGAATGGAATCCCGGACTGCAAAAGCTGCTCCATACCGAGCTTGCCACTCTCTTCTTCAAACGTCCCTTCGAACATCAAGCGTTGATCGAATTCAAGACCAAACTCTGCCAATGCCCGTTTGTGGCCGCGAATGCGCTTGAACGAATCCACTTTCCAATGTGGGCCGGAGATATAGGCCAGGCTTTTGTGTCCCAACTCCAGTAAGGACTTGGTCGCAATATAGCCACCGTGCTCATTGTCGAGGCTGATACAGCGGTCCTCCATACCGGCCACCAGGCGGTTCAGCAGCACGATCGGAACCGATCCTTTGCTCAGGTTCAGCAGATACTCATCCGTAAGCGAGTAGACATGCAGGATCAAGGCGTCACAATTGCGGCTCAGCAAAAGCTCCAGGCTCTCTTTTTCCTTGGCTTCATCACTGTGTCCGGCCATGATCATGACATGCTTTCCGGCGTCACGCAGTTCCGACTCAATGTGGCTTAACATGATGCCAAAAAACGGGCCGTGCAGCTCTGGAATAAGGACGCCTATACTATTCGAACGCCTGGACGCGAGTGACTGCGCGATCGAGTTTGGAGTGTAATTGAGATCCTCCATTGCCCTGAGGACTTTTTGCCGCGTAGCCGGTTTCACTTTGTCTATATTGTTTATCACGCGGGAAACGGTCGCCAAGGACACACCAGCAAGTTTTGAAACCTCGTAAATTGTCGCCATGGAGTTGTTGCCAGTCAGAGAGTGTAAGCGGTTACATAATAGCTTTCTGATGATGAATTTGAAAGAGAATATTCATAATTGACAGCAACTTATGCGTTGAGTTAGCACAATACCACTCAGAGGCGAGCCAGGAACTCCTGGTGAGATCCGCTTGCGTCCACGATCCGGCTAACGTTCGCCTTGATCTCATTGATCAAACCCTGTAATTGTTGGTCACTGAGTTTATCGACAAATGGATGATAGCCTCGGGGTTCTATGCCCTGCCCCAGCATCACCGCTGCCCAGGAGCGCTCGCGAAACATCTCGTTATTTTCGCGGACGGCGCGGGCATTGCTCTCGAATAAGGCGATCTTGTGAGCCAATTGCTCCGGAATCGCCATCTCCCTGCAATCGTTCCAGTATTTCGAGTCAGAACGCTGAGTCACCTTGTAGTGCAGGATGATGAAGTCCCGGAT
>CALJWY010000063.1 GCA_937974465.1 uncultured Lysobacterales bacterium
GCCTGCTCAAGCAACTGTTGCAGAGGTTGCGACCCATCCGGAATGGAAAATCTTGAGTCCAGGATTTTCAGGTCTGTAATATCGACGGTACGCCGTTCAAAATCAATGTCGGTAGCAGCCTGGACAAATACCGAACCTGGTAGAGGATTAGCAGCGCCTTTCAAGCTAACCTCAACTGGTATCCATGCCTTGAGATAGCGAAAATCCGGCCAGGAGTCGAGTGTTGGAAAATCTACCCGCACACTGCCGTTCTCGAAGTGTTCTATGCGGGGGTAATCCGGCAGGCCAACACCACTGGTCTGTTCATTCGGATTTTTTTCTGCTGCGCCCAGGGCCATTGCCGTGAACAGGAAGATAAGGGCAGTTAAAAACAGGGGCTTGTTCAAGTGTGGTTCCTATAGCGGTTGCGGGCCGGTGCGTAATGATAGATGTTTTTGTGTAGTATTAACATGCAATCCATTGAATCCGAACAGGGCCGTCCATGCGAAATTCAGTTCGTTTTGATCTCATTATGGCCATGGGCCTCATGTTGCTCGTGGCAATGATATGTATAGCACCCCCAGTGAGTGCCAATGCCGGACAGTGTAGCAACGCACCGGTTAACGACCGGCCCAGAATCGGACTCGTCCTTGGTGGGGGTGGTGCACGTGGATATGCACATATTGGAGTCATCAAGAAGCTCGAGGAAATGCGGGTTCCATATGACTATATAGCCGGTACCAGTATGGGCTCAATTGTTGGTGGTTTCCTGTCCACCGGTATGCAATCTGATGAACTTGACCGGGTCGTCAGGGACGCAGACTGGGACGACCTGTTCAAAGATGCCACAGAACGCGAAGATTTACCCTACAGACGTAAGGCTGATGACGCGCTGGGTCTGTTCGGGCCCAAGCTCGGTATTGGTAAGGACAGCAGCCTGTTACCAAAAGGCGTGGTCTCCGGACAAAAAGTTGTTTTCATGTTTGAGTCGGTGGCATCTCAGCGGGTCAATACATCTGATTTTGACCAATTGCCTATACCATTTCGCGCCATTGCAACCGATATCGTCTCCGGGGACATGGTGGTCATCGGGGATGGCGAACTCTCCATGGCCATGCGCGCCAGCATGGCCGTGCCTGCAGTATTTGACCCCGTTCGCCGCGGCGACCACCTGCTCGTTGATGGTGGACTGGTGCGCAATTTGCCCGTGGATGTCGCCAGGGATATGGGCGCAGATGTCATCATCGCGGTGGACGTTGGCACCAAGCTGGCCGGTGATGACGAACTCACAAACGCGCTGGCGATCGTTTACCAGATAAGCGGCCTGCTGACAGTACAAAACACCGAAGTGCAGATAAAGACGCTTGGTGATGAAGATGTTCTGATCTCACCCAAACTTGGTCATGAAATCACTTCCGCAGATTTCAAGAAACTGGATGCCGCTATTCCGATCGGTTACTCAGCTGCCGAGGCCGTGCAGGACCAACTCCAGAAGTATGCCCTGTCTGAAACAGAGTACCGTGCCTGGCGCCAACACGTTAACGGGTGCGTTGAGGGCCCTCCCAGTATTCATTTTGTGGAGTTGGATAACCAATCAAGGTTTTCAGATGACGTGATCCGGGAATTGATCAGCATCAGGCCAGGTGAAACCCTGAACCTGGAACAACTCGACAAAGACCTGCGCCAGATTTATGCACTCGGTTTTATTCGTCAGGCCCGATATAGCATCATTGAAAAAGACGGCCAACAGGGCATTGAAATAACTGTTTTCCAGGACGAACGCGGGGATCGATTTATCGAAACCGGCCTGGATTTGAGCTTTAGCGGCCGTGGTACGGACTTTAATCTCAGAGCCGGGTACCTTGATACCGGCCTGGATACACGCGGGTCCGAATTCAGGGCCTTGATTCAATTTGGAGAATCACCTGGACTGTTTGCAGATTACTACAGACCGCTGGATGACAGTCTCAAATACAGTATTAATCCAAGCTTTGCACTATTCAGGAGACCCATCTTCATCTATGACAATGAGGGTAATGCGATTGGCGAAATTGAAGTGGATGAGGTTGGCGCAGCCATCGCCCTTGGTCGCGAATTCAGCCGGTATGCCAAGTTGACTGCGGGCTTCAACCGCTATGCCGGCGAACTGGACGTGCTGGTCGGCGATCCCAGTTTATCGTCATATTCATTTGATGGCGCCGAATTGTTTGTCGAGTTCGGCATCGACCGTCTTGATGACCGCTACCTGCCTACGCGGGGCTTTTATACCAAAATGAAATATTCAAAATCGTTAGAAAGCCTCGGCGCAGATGCTGATTTTGATCAATTTGAATTATCGCTTTATGCCAGCCATACATTTGGCGCACACAACCTGATTTGGGGCGGACAATACAATACCAGCCTGGATGATAACCTTGCCATTAATAGCTGGTATACCGGCGGTGGTTTTTTAAACATGTCCGGTTTTGAGCCCAACTCGCTGATTGGTCAAAATTTTGGCCACGTTCTCGGGGGCTACCGCTACCGGATTGGGAAAAGTGGTTTTCTGCCCGGTTATGCGGGCATGACCATAGAATATGGAAATGCCACGAACAATCGTAGTGACATTTTCTCAGAAGGCCTTTTAAATGGCAGTGCTTACCTTGCTTACAGCTCGCCACTCGGGCCCATCTACCTTGGTCTGGGCTGGAGTGAGGATCGCAGCCCCATATATTTTCTCAGGCTGGGTACCATATTTGGCCCGCGCAGCCTTGGGAGGCGTTAGTCCGGAGGGGCCAGCAACTACTACAACAAGTATTGCTTAGCCGTTGTAGCGTGCTTCGAGCGCGGCGACGGCTGGTAGTTTCTTTCCCTCTACGTATTCAAGGAATGCACCACCGCCCGTGGAGATATAACTGACGCCTTCGGCAATGTTGAACTGATCGATAGCTGCCAGTGTGTCACCGCCACCTGCAATGCTGAATGCGTTGGATACCTCCACCGCATCGGCGATAGCCCGGGTACCCGCAGCAAAATTCTCAAACTCGAAAACACCTACGGGGCCGTTCCAAATTAAGGTTCCTGCACCCTGGATGATGTTGGCATAGTCGACAGCCGTTAACGGACCGATGTCGAGAATCATTTCATCACCCTGCACTTCATCGACGGACCGGACATAAGCTTTCGCGTCTTTGGAAAACGACTTGGCAACCACCACATCTTTCGGGATGGGTATTTCACCACCTTTCTTGTGGGCCAAGCGAATCAGGCGTTGCGCTTCACCTATCAGGTCGGGCTCGTATAAAGAGGTACCAACATCATGACCGCTGGCGGCAATAAAGGTATTTGCAATCCCGCCACCAACGATCAGCTCATCCACCTTGTCCATCAATGCTTCAAGCACCGTTAACTTGGTCGAGACTTTAGAGCCGCCAACGATGGCCAGCATGGGCCGGGCCGGTTCGGTCAGAGCCTTGTCCAACTCGTACAACTCCCTGCTCAGCAATGGCCCAGCGCAAGCGCTGGGTGCGAAACGGACAACACCTTCCGTAGAGGCCTGTGCGCGGTGCGCAGTTCCAAACGCGTCCATAACAAAGACATCACATAAGGCTGCCATGGTGCGCGCCAGGGCTTCATCGTTACTTTTTTCACCCGGGTTGAAGCGCACGTTTTCACATAAAACCACTTCACCCGGCTCAATATCAAACCCACCCAGCCAGTCCTTTTGAAGCCTGACCGGCACATCAAGTAAACCGGACAGGTGTTCGGCGACCGGCAGTAGTGAGAATTTATCTTCATATTGGCCTTCAACAGGCCTGCCGAGGTGAGATAGCAGGATAACGGCAGCGCCGCTATCCAGTGCCATCCTAATGGTGGGCAAGCCAGCCCTGAGCCGAGCATCCGAGGTCACCCTGCCTGCCTCAAGCGGAACGTTGAAATCCTCGCGGATCATCACACGTTTGCCAGCCAGGTTCAGTTCATCCATACGCAGGAATGACATATTTAGGGCCTCCTAATGCTTGTCAGCTCGCTGCGTTGCTGTCCCAAATGGTGCCAGGCAAGGCGCGAGGAATGTGGTTTGGTAAATCCAAATGAATGACGAGCAACGCCGCATGGAGCCATTTGGGACAACAACCCATAGGGACGGGTCCCATTTTGCCCATTGCGGCGTCCCTCCTCACTTAGG
>CALJWY010000064.1 GCA_937974465.1 uncultured Lysobacterales bacterium
CAGGCAGGCTGCAACGACGTCTCGGAATGCAGTGGCATGCTGGGCAGCCTGATGGCCCTGTCACTCGAATCCATGGTCATTGACAATGACTTGCTGGGTGCTGTCTTGCGCACCGTGCGCGGCATCGAGGTTAACGAGCAGACCCTGTCTTACAAGGTCATCGAACAGGTGGTCCATGGCGAAGGGCATTACCTGCGCGCCGACCAGACACTGGAGTTGATGCGCACGGAGTACGAGTACCCTGCCCTGGCCAACCGCCTGACACCCGGAGAATGGGAAGAGGCAGGCTCGCCTGATATACGTCAGTTGGCAGGTGAGCGCGTAAAATCCATAATGTCCAGCCATTATCCGGAATATATCGACCCTGACATTGATGCGAAAATCCGCGAACACTTTCCGATCTTACTGGCTACAGACGATATGCGGCCCGGCAATGGCCGTTGGTGAATGGGTAATAACACGACTTTGACAGAGGCTTAAAACCGATGACTGACGAATACAAAGACGAAGACATAATCCTGTCAGAACTGCCAGATAACGAACTGGTCGAGCAGATGCATGATGACCTCTACGATGGTTTGGCCGATGAAATTGCCGAGGGCACACAAATCCTCATCGATCGTGGCTGGAGTGCCTCCAGGGTATTAAAGGAGGCGCTGGTGGACGGCATGGCAATCATTGGCGTTGATTTCCGGGACGGTGTGCTGTTTGTTCCCGAAGTGTTAATGGCAGCCAATGCCATGAAAGCAGGCATGAGCATACTTAAGCCCATCCTCTCTGAAACAGGCATCGAGCCTGTCGGCAAAATGGTGATCGGCACCGTGAAAGGGGACATCCATGATATTGGCAAGAACCTGGTCGGCATGATGATGGAAGGTGCTGGTTTCGAGGTGATAGATATCGGCATCAATATCGACGCAGATACCTATATTGCAGCCGCACAGGAACACCAGGCAAACATCCTGGGAATGTCGGCGCTGCTGACCACCACCATGCCTTATATGAAGGTGGTCATCGACACCATGGTGGAAAGAGGAGTACGTGACGACTACATCGTGCTGGTCGGAGGCGCCCCATTGAACGAGGAGTTCGGCGAGTCCGTTGGCGCAGATGCGTACTGCCGCGATGCCGCAACCGCGGTGGATGCGGCCAAAGCACTCATGGCTGCCGCCTCTTAACTCACCGTTGCAGCGACGTAAACAAGCAAGATGAAAAAAAAGATCCTTGTCATTGCTTGCGGCGCCATCGCCAGAGAACTGGTGCGCGTCAGCCGCTTGAATGAATGGCAACACATCGAGTTCCAGTGCCTGCCGCCGGAGCTCCACAACAGGCCGGAGCAAATACCTGCAGCGGTGCGGGCAAAAATCAAATCACAGGCCGGTGACTTTGAAAAAACCTTTGTCGCCTATGCCGATTGCGGCACTGGCGGCGAACTCGACAAGGTGCTGGATGAGTTCGGTATTGAACGCATAGCCGGCGCGCACTGTTACGAGTTTTATGCCGGTAGTAATAATTTCAAGGCGTTGGCAAACGATGAGCCCGGTAGTTTCTACCTGACAGATTTCCTGGTCCGGCATTTTGACCGACTCGTCATCAAGGGTCTTGCCATGGACCGCCTGCCACAATTAATACCGGTCTATTTTGGCAACTACCAGCGCCTGGTCTACCTCGCTCAGACAGGTTCTCAAGAGTTGCAGGGGCTGGCAAAACAGTACGCAGAGTTTCTGCAACTTGAGTATTGTTATAAGTTTTTTGGCGATGATCCACTTTCTGAATGCCTGAAGCCCGCCCTGGAAAACCAGGCCTGACATGACAATGCCTGGCCCTCAACTGCATTCACTTTCCCAACTCCATTTACTGGTGACCGGCGAGTGTAATTATGAATGTGACCATTGCTTTGTCTGGGGATGCCCCTCTCAGGGCAACACGATGACAGCTGAAACCATTGAACACATTCTCAACCAGGCGGAAGACCTCGGCAGCATCGAATGGATATATTTCGAAGGCGGTGAGCCATTTCTTTATTACCCACTGCTGCTTCGTGGTGTGCAAGAAGCGAAAACGCGAGGCTTTAAAGTCGGCATCGTCACCAATGCTTATTGGGCAGACAATGTCACGCAAGCCCTGCAGAAGTTGCAGCCTTTTTGCAGTCTGGTGGACGACCTATCCATCAGCGACGACGCCTACCACGGCCGCAAGCAGGGTCCGCGGCAAACGATCTTTGCCAGGCAGGCCGCAACGCAACTGGGTATCCCGGTCGACTTCATCAGTATTAGCGGGCCGGATAAAACAGCTTCACAAGACAGTTATCCTCAGCCCTCTTCCGACGATTCAACGGTTGTGTACCGCGGCCGCGCAGCAGATAAACTTGCATCATGTGTTGCGCCAAAACCATGGCATCAATTCACCAAATGTCCCTGGGAAGACTTGCGGCGACCGCAACGTGTGCACGTAGACTCATTGGGCAATATGCATATCTGCCAGGGTATATCGATGGGAAATCTGCTTGAACGTTCATTGGTTGAAATCATGCAGGACTATGCGCCGGATTCGCATCCGGTAATTGGCCCTTTGCTTGCAGGTGGCCCGGCTGAACTGATCGAGCATTACGGGCTGGAACATGACAACTGCTATGCGGACGCATGTCACCTTTGCTACATTACGAGACAAAATCTTAGGCCCAGCTTTCCTGATGTGCTTACACCAGATCAGATGTATGGGTCATGAATTCTGAACTGTTGAAGGCAATGCAATGAAAAAGATCCTCATATTCACCCTCTTACTGCTCACTCTTCCTATCGCCTGCGCCGTGAAAACTGCCGATATCAGCGAAGCGCCGGGTTGGCACGTAGATTTTTTTGATGACTTTGATACCTTCAACGAGGACAACTGGCAGGACCAGATACTCTGGGTCAATAACGAAGACCATTGTTACCTGCGGGATGGCGCCCATAACACACGCGAAGTAAGCGATGGCACCTTGAAATTACGTGTCATCAACATCGGCGAAAGTATCCCCTGCGACAACCCGGATAAGTTTGGCAACATCCATCCGGACACACCCTATGTGGGAGGTCGTATTGCCTCAAAAAATCGCAAGGAGTTTATCAAGGGCCGCTGGACCGCCCGCCTGAAAACGCATGGCAATGGCGCAGACGGTATGTTCCCTGCCTGGTGGTTACTGGGCGCCCGCAACAATGAGCCGCCTGTTCAGGAACCCGATGAAAACATCTGCTGGCCCATGACCGGTTCGGGCGAGATTGATATCTTTGAACATTACGGCAGTGGCGATGCAAATCACTACACCGCCCGGATTATCAAAAACGAGGGCAACTGTGATGGCGGCGACTGGGAAACCTATATGGCCGTTATTGAAGCCAATATTGACGAATACCATGAATACTCGGTCGAGTGGGTGGGCGCCGACCTGGTGTTCCGGCTCGATGGCAACGAGGTTTATAGCATCGCCGAGTATGGCGACCAATTCCCTGAGCCCCTGTTCGCTATACTCAATTACGCCAAGGTAACCGCTGACCCCATGCAGGGTGAATGGGTAATGGAGGTTGATTGGGTGAAGCATGAGTACTGGAAAGATTAAGACCAGTTTCTGGCAAAAAGAGAACGTGAACAACCAAGGGCGGTGACATGCAAAAACTCATACTGATATTCATTCTAGCGCTACTATCAACCAGCGCCTGGAGTGATTTTTCCTGTCCAGATGGGAGTGACCCTGTATGCCTGGACAGTGGTGATAAGGTCTGCCCCGCTTCAACCATGTGCGTAAATAAACAGGCTACCTGTTTCGATGATTATCCCTGTGACCGGAATGCCGGCTTTGTTTGTGAATCCGATTATGACTCTGCTATGGATAGCGCCAGGCAAGCGATAGCACAACATGATGCACTGGCAGCAGAAAACGTTGATTTGCGTGTGCAGCGCTTGGACATTAAAAATTGTATTTTGAATGCTGCCGATCTGGCAGATGCGAGGAACTGTGTGAAGTAAATGCTTTGCGCTTCATCAAAGGATTTCATCTGAGGTGAGGCCATTTTCGATTGCAAAACACTGGGTTCATCCCAACAATCTGACACCCCAACATGCACGATCACCGTCCCTAATGTTGTCGATCAGGTAAATTTGGGTTTCGCAAACCTTCTGATAATCGGTGGAGGTCCTTAGCCAAATGTCTACAAATCTGACAGCAGGTGATCCACGATTACCAATCCTGCGCGGTGAAAGGGGTGTGGACCGTGTCGGTCGAGTGCCCCCAAGAGGGCAACACCGGATACACAGAGTTGGTCCCCGCACAATCCATTTCCATTGACTCGCAGTTTACGCCGGTTCCCACTGGAGGCGTAGAGCCCCTCGGAATTCTGGTTTAAGATGATGGTAGGTGGACCTTTAGCTTCACAAGACCGATTCAGTAGCAGAGTTATGGGTGTCCGTGCTTTTTGGAAAGGTGTAATGAACAAGGTATCGAGCAGAATTTTCATCGGGGTTTTGGCCTCCTTCATGCTTTACCCGCTCATCGTTCACGGTGACAACCCGCTTGAGGATGCCCTTTTCCATATCGAGCGGAATAAAAATGCCAACATCGTCCAGTACGAAGCCCGACTTACAACAAGCGGATTGCTCGACAGGAAAGAGCCTGTGGTCGCCTACTGGATACGTCATGCCGAGAAGGGACAGATAAAAAAGCTCAGTTGGCTGCAAAGGAAGTTTGCCTACGGCTTCAAGGTAAAATTGGATAGCGAGCAAAATGCCGCGACATTGGATATGGCGTTAAATCTCGGCCGCACAATATTGATCAGGCGTGATGGTC
>CALJWY010000065.1 GCA_937974465.1 uncultured Lysobacterales bacterium
CGAGTTGTAACAGGTTGCGAAGCCGTTGTTGTACAACCGATAACGGAAGCAATAAGAAATATACTCAAAAGGTTTCGAAGAAAAATCATGTGCAAATCCTCAATGCTAATAATAGAAGATAACTGTCCTACTATAGTTAGAAATCAAAAAGACAACTTGACCTAAGTCAATTTAAAAAGTGAGGGCTCTACATTGCATTAACACATGGTTTACCTTATTGACTATTGGACCGGTTTTTTTGGATTCTTGTTTGCAGACTTAAATGAATAAACTGGCGAACAGATAGCGTTCAGAAATGCAGTTTAATAGTGATAATGGTTTGCTTAATGGAGGCTTAGATATGTAGACAAGCAATTTTTTGGACCTTGAAGTTAGGGGCAACTGTTGGCCGTTAGCTGCCATACCCCACTGCATGAGCTAAAGGTCTGCTACCAACCGTAAAGCCGCCATTGGACTTGATGAATCCCGACATTGTCTATCAGGTCGAATGGTGATTCCTGCAGTTAGTTTCTAGCAAAAAACTAGAACATAATGAAATACACAATACTCATTCAAAACCTTCGACGCGCAACATGACATCCTGTCTGAAGAATTTCGTGCATTCATCAGTGCCTGCTGGCAAAACCACTAGACAAACGCCTATACTCAGCGACTGTCATTTGTCGCTCGAGCCATGTTGTAGAAGCAAACCAGAAGTAATTGTGCCGGCACGGCCCAACCGGGAGGTCTTTGGCACATTGACTCGGCAGGTCAGCAATGGAGATGTATTTTGAGATTTTTCGAAGAACTCAAGCGCCGTAATGTATTTCGCGTTGGCATAGCCTATGGCGTTTCTGCCTGGGTTGTACTGCAGTTTGCCGACCTGGTGCTGGACAACATCGTTGCACCGGACTGGGTCATGCATGTGCTGATGCTGGTCATTGGGCTGGGGTTTGTGGTCAGTTTGGTGGTCGCCTGGGCCTATGAACTAACGCCTGAAGGCATCAAACGCGAATCGGAAGTCGATCGCGGTCAATCGGTGACGAATCAAACCGCCAAGAAACTTCACTACGTTACCCTTGGCGCGATTGCTGTATTGATTGCTTTGCTGTTGACTGATCGGTTCATGCCGGCAGGTGACAGCGGTGCCCAACCGGCCCAGACCCTTGAAATTGCAGACCCCGCGATTGATTCCATAGAGCCTGCTCCGGCCGCTTCCAAACCACTGCAGCGGGGTGTCGCGGTTTTACCTTTTTCAAACCTGTCGGAAGACCCTAATAACGCCTTTTTTGCAGGAGGTGTGCACGAGGACATCCTCACCAGCCTGTCGCGCATCGCTGATTTACGCGTGATTTCACGCACGTCGATGCTCAAAATTGCCGAACAGGGCCTGGATATCAGGGCAATCGGTCAGCAGTTGAATGTCAGTCATGTTCTGGAAGGCAGCGTACGCCGCGCCGGAGACCGGGTAAGGGTTACGGTGCAGTTGATAGATGCATCAAATGATAATCACCTCTGGGCCGACAACTTTGATCGTCAACTGGACGATATTTTTGCCATACAAAGTGAGGTTGCACAGAAGATTGCAGGGCAACTTGAGGCCGAGCTGTCACCCGAGCTGGCACAACAACTGGCCGAAGCACCAACGCAAAACACCGAGGCGTACGATCTCTATCTTAAATCACGTGAAATGGCGCGAACCTGGCGCGCTGCAGAGGGTTTCAAGCAGATGCAACCCTTGCTGGAGCAAGCCGTTGCACTGGACCCCAATTTTATCAGTGCACTGATCGACCTTGCCGAGGTTTATGGGCGCCTGGTCTGGACCGGTAGCGATCCTGACGGTGTCTACCGGGAAAAAGCCAAAACCATTACAGACCGAATCTTGAAACAATGGCCCAACCGGCCTGAAGCGGATATTGCCAGGGGCAATTACCACTACACGGTGGAAAGGGATTACCAGCAGGCACTTTTCGCCTACCAGAAAGCCCTGCAGTCGATGCCGAATGATACGGAGTTGCTTATTTCAATTTCCTCGTCCTACAAACGCCTTGGTCAGTTTGCGCTCGGCCTGCCTATCATCACGCTGGCGGAGTCACTTGACCCGGAACACCCCATCATAGCGGGAGAAAAAACTTTTCACCTGGTCGGAACCGGCCGGTTTGAAGAGGCATTAGAGCAGGCTCGTAAAAATGCAGCCAAGTTTCCGGATGACAGAAACACCCAATACAACCTTGGGACTTTTTCATGGATGCTGTTCGGAAATAAAAGTGAGTACCTCCAAATAATCGAGTCTCTCAGGCAGACCACCCCCCTGATGATTGCAACTGATGCCACAGCACAAAGAATGCTGATGAAGCCGGCTGAACTCGATCAACAGATCGGCTGGATCAGTCAATTCCGTGACGGAGCGGATTTCTGGGCCGCAACCAAACTTGATATACAGATTGCCGAGTTGCTGAACCTTGCCGGTCGTGAAGAGGAGTCACAACAAATGGCCCGCACAACGCTTGCATCAATAGATGACCGCTTGGCGCAAAAACTACCGCTTGGCGGTAACACGCCTGAACTTGATTATGCCCAGATGGCCTACCTTGGTTGTCTGGCAGGAGATCAAGAGGCCTATCTTCGCTACACAGACATGACAGATTCAATTGAAAGCGTTGCACTGGATACCGTAAACCAAAAGGTACGTATGCTTGCGCAAGCCGCGGCTGAGTGCGGTGATGAAGAAGCGCTGTGGGAAGCGATAAACCGTTTAGATTCAAAATCTGGAATGTACAGCCGCTTTAGCAAATGGGTGATCGCGACTGACCCTTTGTATCAGCGTTATTTTGCGGATATTCCCGAGTACCAGGAAATGGTGAGAACGCTACAGGTTAGTGAGGATGACGGAACATGAAAAGGCCTGTGACAGTTATTGATGTATTTCCATAAACCTTGCTACAAACGTTGAAGATATTGCGCCTGACTTGATCAGCATTGCTGATCGCTGTTTGCCGCCAGGAGCAGTGCCAACGGGTAAACGACAAGAGTGCTTAAAATCGAACATCATGCTTTGGCTCCAGCGCAATTGGGCTGAAGACGTGCTTGCTGTCCGGCATAAGCAAGGGACTACTTGGATTGGCATGCTCCTGGCTGAGAGTGAATGACACTGCTGCTGTCACATCCATGATTGAAAAAAGCGACCCCTAATAGGGCCGCTTTGCAGTCAAATGCGAACTTGTCCCCGGGAATAACGCCAGGCACCATTCACGGAATAGCGTTCAATACCCGGTCATCATCCAAAGCTGCCTCACCGCTTCCTGCTCGGACCAGGCGGTTAATTGACCGCCCTGGCTCCAGGTTGGCAGGCCGATCGAACGGTCAGCTTTTTGCAAAATGGTTTCGTAGGTATCGGTCTTCACATTCAGTGCATGAGTGCTCCATGGATTTCCAAAACCGCGTACCGCAGCTGCGAAATAATAGCGCCCGTCAGGACCCCACGTGCCAATGTAATCCCACATTGGCTCGGGCAGGTCGGCGAGGTCCCGGATGGCACCGCTGGCCACGTCGATAATGCGTGAGCCGTTGCCGTCATCACTGTTGTAATACATGTAGCTGATCTGTTTGCCGTCAGGGTGCCAGGCGAGGATTTCCTTGTACCTGCCTTCTTCGGCGGTTGTCAGCCGGCGCATCTGCCCGGAAGCCCTGTCTACCAGCATGATGTGGTTACTACTTTCTCCTTCCAGGTACGCAAATGCCGCAAGCGTCTTTCCATCAGGTGACCACTCGATATTCCACGATTCCCAGTTGGCGACTTCCGCCAGCTCGGTGGGATTACCGCCAATGGCCGGAATGACGAGCAAGGTCCCATCGATAGAGAAGGCGATTTCCTGGCTATCGGGGGACCAGCTGGGAATCAGGTGGCGTTTGCCCGGTGCGGTGTAAATGACCTCGGGCTTACCGCCTTGCGCGGGTAACACCAGCAATTCTGTAACTTCATTTTGATAGCGCGATGCGGCGATTTTTAAGCTATCCGGCGACACCAAGGACTTGGGGCCATGCAGGCGAGGCATGTCGCCGTCGAGTAACTGCCGCGGCTCACCGCCCTCGGTGGGAACCACCCAGAGCCCGGTATAACCCGGTTCACTACCCAGGTAGTACAAATGCTTGCCATCCGGGGACATCATCGGTGTGGTGCCCCTGGCGACCATCCGGCGGTTTTCAATACCGCCGGGCTTCTGCAGCATGATGGTGTGGTTATCTTTCATCAGTGTGAATACCAGCTGACCACCATCGCGCAGCACCAGCGGATAGGTGACGGTGGAGTTATTGTAGCTGGTGACCTGTTCCGGAGCGGTCTGAGAACCGGGCGTGACCCGGAACACGTTGCGCGAGCCCTGTGCACCGGAAACGTAGTAGACCTGGCTGCCGTCTGCGCTCCAGGCAGGCCAGCCATCGAATCCATCTGACTTGACGATCACAGTGGATTTGCCGGTTCTCAGGTCAAGGGACCAGATATCCATTTCTTCGTGGTCTTCCTTCTGCTCATCGACACTTTGGTACAGCAAACGAGCGCCATCAGGCGACACGTTTCCGATGCGGGTCATGTGGTCGACATCCTGTTCAAAATGCTTTCGCAACTTTCCGTCCAGGCCGAAAATCCGGTAGCCATCTTTGGAATGCAGGACGAAGGACTCACTATCCGGCATCCAGGTGAACCCACTCGACGGCGTTTTCGTCGAAAAACTTTCCAGCTCAATGGCACGGGTCTCGCCGCTGCCCAGTTCATGCACCATCAATTGGCGATCCTTGCCGTTAGCAGAGGCTGCCATCAGGATTTGCTGCCCGTTCGGGGACCAGCGCGGCAGATTGATGAACTCCCAGTCTGCCGGGTTCGCCACCAGGGGCTTGCGAACCGAGCCCTGAATATCCTGGATATACAATTCCCGCATTAGCTTGGGAAATTTTGCTTTACGGTCCTCGGCGGCAGGTGCGTGGAAGACCATTTGCTGCCCGTCCGGTGAAAAATCGTAGGTGCGCACCAAAGTCGTGCTGAAGGGGGGCAGTGAGGGCATAACCAACACATGCTCCCGCGCAGCGCCAGCGGGTGCTGAAGTGACGTTATGCGCCAGGGACTTCATTCCGGCGCTGGCGCGATTAAAGGCGTCCGGCTGATCGGTATAGTCATTCAGCACGCGCTCATAGACGGTGACGGCCTCGCTTGAACCCATCATCTGGTAGGTATCTCCCATCTCGACCAGCGCCGTGGCGACATGCGAACGGCTGGCTGCTGCAGAAAGAGCCACTGAGCGGTACAGTGTCAATGCGCTATCCAGGTTGCCTTCGACCATGCGCACATTACTGGCGCGTTGCAGGGTCATATCCGTTTCGCTCACTGCTTGTGCCGGTGTGGTGCCCGGCGCTGATCCCAACATTACGGTTAGCGCGATAGGGGTGATCAGATATTTCATTGTTGCTCTCCAGTCAATAGGCCACGGGATATGTATTATTCTGGACCTAGTCTATGAGAGCGCGACGAGCGGGGGATGGAGATTGCGTGCAGTGTTTGTCAGGGCTTCCTGACAATTCACTGATCAAACCGGTAACCGATACCCCTGATACTGACGATGTGGCTGCCTCCAGCAC
>CALJWY010000066.1 GCA_937974465.1 uncultured Lysobacterales bacterium
CCTGGCTGTTGCAACTGACGGCGGAATTACGTGAATGGGATGACCCTCGAGCAAATCGGTGGCTGGCCACATTGCTGCCACTTGAGTCCGTTTTAGTGGAGAGAATGGAGACGTGGCTCGGTAAACTGGCTTACCCCATCAGGATCGGTGAGCACGCGCAGACTGCGTTTGCATTTGGTCTGTTCCTGGATTGGGCAAAGGCCGCAGACCGTGGTGATTTTTTTCAACTGGTAGCGCAACGCACACGGGATTTCTACTTGCGAGATCAAAACTGTCCGTTGGCTTATGAGCCGGGAGGCCAGGATTTTCTGTCTCCTTGCCTGGCCGAGGCAGACCTGATGCGACGTATCATGACTGATATTGATTATGCCAACTGGCTTGGCGGCTTCATGCCCGGCATCCCTACCGACGGCAATGATGACTGGTTGAAGCTGGCAGTGGTGACGGACCCGACCGATGGAAAGCTGGCTCACCTGGACGGTTTGAATATCAGCCGCGCCTGGATGCTGGAAGGTATGGCCGCAGGTTTGCCCGAGGGTGATACGCGTAAACAAGCGTTGATCGGAGCTGCTGCCAGGCACAGGACCTCGGGACTGGCTTCGGTGACCGGCGCGCATTATGAGGGAGGACACTGGTTGGGAAGCTTTGCAACCTACCTGCAGACAGCCCGTGGCCTCGCGGACATGTAAAGAGAAGTCGATTCTTTTTGACTTCGATCAACGATTTCTCTGCTTGATGAATTATCATGAGCCTGAGGAGCAAGGAGGTTGATATGGCTACTTATCATAAAATTCTCGTTGCAGTTGATCTGAGCAATGAGTCGGATGTGGTGTTGAGAAAGGCTCAGCTTATCGCGGGGCCGGATGCGGATATCCACCTGGTTTATGTTCAGGAGCCGATGGATAACGTGTATGTCGGCATTGTGCCCCAGAGTGCTGCCTTTAGCGGGCTTGGTGACCTGGAGGCGCAACTTGGTGAAGAGTTGAAGCAAAAATTGACCGTGCTTGGTGATAAATTCAGCATTGCTGCTGAAAATCAACACATTTTAAATGGGTCCCCCGCGCATGAAATTCATCATTTTGCCAAGAGCTATGAAGTCGAGTTAATTGTGATTGGCACACACGGCCAGAAAGGCTTGCAGTTACTGCTGGGCTCCACCGCGAATGCCGTATTGCATGGCGCAGGTTGTGATGTTTTATCTGTAAGGATCGGGGCAGCTTAAACACGAGCCTGTTGCCGGGAAATCTTAGTGCTACGTTGGTAGCAGGTGTTTTTGCGGCCTGCGCTTGAGTGGAGCAGATGACAATAGATAAGAAAGCCGTGGCCTGGATTTTTATATTCTTTGCGGTATTGACCTGGTCCGCGATCGAACCATTTGACAGGATAACCTGGTGGTTGGAAGTAAGTCCGGCACTGCTTGGACTGGTCCTGATGATTATGACCCGGAACGTATTTCCGCTGACTCCACTGGTCTATATCCTGATACTGATCCACGCCATCATTCTGATGGTTGGTGGGCACTATACCTATGCCGAAGTTCCGCTGGGAGACTGGTGGAGCGAACTCAGCGGTGGTACCCGTAATAATTATGACAAGCTGGGGCATCTTGCCCAGGGCTTTATTCCGGCCATGATTGCACGCGAGGTTCTTGTCCGAAACAGGGTCATCGGGAAACGCGGTTGGCTGTCGTTCCTGGTGTTGTGTATCGTGCTGGCCATCAGTGCACTATACGAGTTAATCGAGTGGTGGGCGGCATTGCTCAGTGCAGAGGCGGCGGAATCATTCCTCGGCACCCAGGGTTATGTTTGGGATACCCAGTCGGACATGATGTGGGCTTTGGTGGGAGCGCTATTGGCCCTGGTTACACTTTCGAGGCTGCATGACCGGCAGATAAAGGCACTGGCAATAGTCTAAGCAATATCGATCAGGCGTTGCTGTCACCCAGTCGATTGTTAATCTGCTCCAAAATACCTTGGGCGTCCAGGCCGGCCATGGCCAGGCAGTCGTCCCTTGAGCCATGCTCAATGTAGCGGTCCGGAATTCCGATATTGAGAACCTGGACGGTTACCCCGGCAGCGGCGAGTAACTCGTTCACCCCGCTTCCAGCACCACCGATGACTGAATTTTCCTCTATCGTCACCAACAATGAGTGGGATTTGGCCATCTCGTGAATGACATTTGCGTCCATGGGTTTGACAAAACGCATATTGACAAGACTGGCACCCAGTTTTTCAGCCACCTCGGTCGCCGCGGCCAAGCAGCTACCGAAGGCCAGGATTGCCAGCTTGTTGCCACGCTTGATGACATCTGCTTTGCCGACGGGAAGCGCCTGCATGGTGGAATTTACCGCTGCACCGATGCCGCGGCCGCGCGGGTAGCGCACTGCTGCCGGTCCCTCGTGCTGATAACCGGTATAAAGCATTTGCCGGCACTCGTTTTCATCGGTGGGTGCCATGATCAGCATATTGGGTATACAACGCAAGAAACTCAGGTCAAAACTGCCTGCATGGGTCGGTCCGTCAGATCCAACCAGGCCAGCCCGGTCGATTGCAAACAGGACCGGTAAGTTCTGTATCGCGACATCATGGATCAGTTGATCATAGGCGCGTTGCAGAAATGTACTGTAAATAGCAACCACGGGACGGCTGCCTTCGCAGGCCATGCCGGCAGCCAGTGTCACAGCGTGCTGTTCTGCAATACTCACATCGAAATAGCGGTCTGGAAACCGCTTGGCAAATTCCACCAGGCCTGAGCCTTCACGCATCGCCGGTGTGATGGCCAGGAGGTTCTTATCCTGTTCAGCCATGTCGCATAGCCAGCTTCCAAAAACCTCGGTATAGCTGGGTGATGGTTTCAGGTCTGGCACTTTATCAGCGACGCCTGCATCCGGGTCAAAAGGCCCTACCGCATGATACTTGACAGGATCAGCCTCAGCGGGCGCATAACCCTTGCCCTTGGTGGTCACAATATGAAGCAGGTTTGGTCCTTCTACCGTTTGAATGGTTTTTAAAGTACGAATCAATATCGGCAGGTCATGGCCATCGATGGGGCCGAGATAGTTGAATCCAAACTCTTCAAACAGGGTGCTTGGTACGATCATGCCCTTAACATGTTCCTCCCAGCGGCTCATAAAGCGCCATACGCGGGAGTCCCTGTGCATCAGTTGTTTGCTGCGCTCGCGGATATTGGTCACGGTCGGACCAATCATCATCCGGGCCAGTATCTTGGTGATTGCGCCAACATTGGGTGATATCGACATCTGGTTTTCATTCAGCACAACCAGCATGTTCGGGTTGAGTGAACCACCATGGTTGAGAGCTTCAAATGCCATACCTGCAGTCATCGCACCATCACCGATGACAGACACGACGCGCCGCTCTTTAGCCTGGGTTTCAGCGGCTAGCGCCATGCCCAGGCCAGCGCTAATAGAGGTAGAGGAGTGACCTACACCGAAGGTATCAAATTCACTTTCACCTCGTTTCGGAAATGGCGCCAGACCACCGGTTTTCTTGATGGTTTCGATCTTCTCAGCCCGGCCGGTCAGAATCTTGTGCGGATATGCCTGGTGGCCAACATCCCATACCACCCGATCGTGCGGGGTATCAAAGCAATAATGCAGGGCCACGGTGAGTTCGACGCAACCCAGGCCCGCACTGAAATGGCCGCCGCTGGCGGCGATGGACTGTATCAGGAATTCTCTCAGTTCATCCGCAACTTGTGGCAGCAGGTCCTCATCCAGTTGACGCATGTCTGCTGGTTTTGCGATATTTGCAAGTAGCGGGAATTTATCTTTATTCATATGGCTATTTTACCGGTCTCTGTCAACGGCGTATGTAGCTAGCCACTCAAGGGTATCAGTCTCGCCTGGCAGGTGTTTAAGCTGGTTGAGTGCCATGTCCCTTAGCTCATGAGCGCGTTCAATAGACTTTTCCACGCCAATAATGGCAGGGAAGGCTGGTTTCAGCCTGGCGGCATCAGCTTGGCTGGGCTTGCCGGTGACCTTGCTGTCACCGGTGACATCTAATAGATCATCAAACACCTGGAATGCCAATCCTGTGAGTTTTCCGTAAGTCGCCAGGGCCTTTTGCTGGTCGCCTGTTGTTTCGCACAGCAGTGCAGGTGCAACGGTGCTGACCTGAATCAGGGCACCGGTCTTGAAGGCATGAATTTGTTCCAACTCTGCCTGGGTAATCTGTTGGCCAAGACTGGCGAGGTCAAGTACCTGGC
>CALJWY010000067.1 GCA_937974465.1 uncultured Lysobacterales bacterium
TTCTTCGTGCCGAAAATGTGTAACCACTGCGCTCATCCTGCCTGCGTCCAGGTGTGTCCCGTGGGCGCGACCTTCAGGGCGGAGGACGGCACCGTGCTGATCGACCATGACTATTGCATCGGTTGTCGCTATTGTGTCCAGGCCTGTCCTTACGGGGCGCGTTTCTTCGTTGAAGAAGAGGGTGTTTCCGACAAGTGCACATGGTGTTATCACCGCATTACCAAGGGCATGATGCCGGCCTGCGTGGAAGTCTGCCCTACCGGTACCCGTATTTTCGGCGATCTGAATGATTCGTCCAGTCCGGTCAGTGAATTTATTAAAAACAACAATGTACAGGTGCTCAAGCCGGAAAGCGGCAATGCACCCATGTGCTTCTATGTTGGTCTCGACAAGGATGTGTCATGATTGAAGTGGCCCCCTATACCGGATATGTCTACCCCAACGAGACGATAATTCCCTGGGGTGTATTGATCGTTATCTATCCTTACCTGACCGGCCTGGTGGCCGGCGCTTTCACGGTCTCGAGTTTCTACCACGTGTTTGGCATGCAACAGTTCAAACCGGTTGCCCGGCTCGCCCTGCTGACCTCGTTGAGCGTGATGCTTTTTGTACCCGCACCCCTATTGCTTCACCTGGGGCATGCGGAACGGTCCTATTTATCGATGGTGACCCCACACCTGACATCAGCATTTGCGATGTTCGGTTTTTTTGCAGCTTTCTATACGATACTGCTGATCCTTGAGGTCTGGTTTGTGTTCCGGGCAGACAATGTGGAGCGCGCGAATAATTCGACCGGACTTACGCGTACATTTTATCGGGCGATCACGCTCTGGTCCGATGACCTGTCGCCCAGGGCCAGGGTGATCGATGGCAAGTGGTTACTTACTCTTGCCATCGTGGGCATTCCTTCCGCCCATGGGCTGCACGGTTATATTGGCTTTGTCTATGGTTCATTGAAAGCCCGCCAGTGGTGGGAATCGGACCTGATGCCTATCATCTTCCTGTTCTCGGCCATCGTTTCCGGTATTGCCTTGCTGATGGTCCTTTACGTGATAACGTCAAAATTACGGCGTGTGAAGATCGATCACGATTGTCTGAAGGGGCTGACCATGGCCCTGTGGGGCTTCCTGATGTTCACGGTGGTGCTGGAAGGTCTGGAATTCGCCAATCTCGTGTACAAGGGGAAAGAGGGCGTGGATATGATCATGACCTATGTCCAGGGCCCCCTGTTCTGGCGATATTTTGTGCTGCAATTTGGTTTGGGTGCATTGGTGCCGGTTTTCCTGATGGGTATCATGATCGCGATCAACCTGAGGGGCAGGGCGTTTATGATCGGTTCCACCATCAGCGCCTTGCTGGTATTGATGAATGTGCTGTTAATGCGCTGGAATGTCGTGATTGGCGGCCAGGAGATTTCTAAAACCGGTAAGGGTTTGTTGACCTACCCGATGGCTATGTTTGGGCATGAAAGCCTCTTCTCTGCATTGGTTCTGCTTATTGCGCCGTTTATTCTGCTATGGATACTGATACGGCTGTTTCCACCCTGGGTTGAGCGCTCCGGAACTGAATGATGACAGACGGAAACCTTGGAGATTTTGTCATGAGAACAAGCAAAGCATTAACAGGTTTGGTTATCCCGACATTGCTGTCCACCTCAGCCTTTGCCGAGGACGTAACCCTGCCGGCGCCGGTGCTTGAATGGTCGGTCTACATATTGCTGATTTTTGCGGTCTGTGTTGCCGTTGGTATCGCTGTTTTCAAAAAGGGTAAAAACGGCGAGGATGACACTGTTGGAAGTCTGCTTTTTGAGCAAAACTCAATGATTCACTCAGTGGATCCCGGCGTATCTATCATGGAGTGCGTGAGCCGGATGAATGAGCTCAGAATCGGTGCGATGCTGGTGATGGAAAACGAGCGGTTACTGGGTATTTTCACCGAGCGGGATGCCCTTACCCGCGTGCTGGGAGCTGGACTTGACCCGGCAAACACAAACATTTCCGAAGTTATGACGAAGAATCCCATCCATGTCTCCACGAACACCAATCTGGATGAAGTAAGGAGTATAATAAGCAGCAGGCGGATTCGGCATCTCCCCATAGTAGAGGGTGATAAAGTCTTGGGATTGGTGTCCAGTGGCGATCTTGCGCATCGTTTGATCGAAGACTAATAACACTTACCAGGGTTGAAATCCAACATATATCTGATTTATAACATTGCGCTGCGGGTTTGTTACTATTCGTAAATACCGCACATGTCATTGCGAGAGAAATAATAAATGAAAAGAGCCATGTACATACCATCTATCGTCACCGCCATCCTGTTTGGACTAGCCTCAGCCCTGGTCCAGGGACAACCTCTGACCAACCCCGTTAATGAAAAGGAAAGGGCTGTGCTTTTTCCATCAACAAGAATGATTAACCAGGGTCGTGATGTTGCCGAAGCCGCCTGTGCAGGCTGTCATGGTATGGACGGTATCAGCGATCATAATGGTACACCGCAGCTTGCCGGCCAACGCGCTGTTTATCTTTACCGTGTACAGCAGGCTTTCCAGGATGGCAGTCGCCCTGATGAGACCAACAAACACAAAGGTTTCATCAATGACGAGGCGGTACTGGCCGTTTCGGCTTACTATGCCAGCCTGGCAGCGGTTGTGCAGCCTGAAACCCCGCTATCAGCGGAACAGGCCGATGAGCTTAATGAAGACCCCTTCATGGTGATCAGGGATGCCATGACCAAGTGCGTCAAGTGCCACGGGGAGACGGGCAATGCCGATGGCTCTGGTATGCCCAGTCTGAGCGCGCAGCACCCAGACTATTTTGTCGCTTCCATGAAAGGTTATCTTGATGGCAGTCGCAGTCACAAGCTGATGAAAAAGCTGGCGGGCAACCTGGACGAAGCCACCATCAGGGACATGGGTGTTTTCTACGCAGTTCAGGAGCCGCTACGTACACAAACCCAGGGTCAGGGTGATGCCAATGTCGGCCAGCGTCTGTCGCAAGGATGTCAGAGCTGTCATGGTGTTGACGGCAATGCAAATAAAGCGGATATGCCGAGTCTCGCGGGCCAGGATGCAAAATATTTCGTCAAGGCGATGAAACAGTATAGAGACGGCAAGCGCCAACATGAGAAGATGTTTGAGGCCGCCGAAAAATTCAACGAGCAGGATCTGCTCGACCTGGCCACGTATTATGCGGCGCAGGAGCCAATCAAGAGGGATGTCCGCGCACCGCTGAAAAGCACCGAATGGATTGCACGCTGCGCCCGCTGCCATGGTATTGATGGCAACAGTAGCGACCCACGTTTCCCGATGCTGGCAGGACAGGATGAAGACTATTTGAAAAAGACCCTGAAAGCCTATTCAGCGGGGGGGCGTGATACAACCACCATGCATGCAATGGCGGATCCTTTGAGCGCAATGGATATTGAACGGATAGCGGCCTACTTTGCGTCACAACAGCCTAAGGCAGTAGTCTATATACAATTACCTTGCCAGGACTAATAGCAACTAACCCTGTCGAATAATGTTGATTATAAAATTTTAGTGGAACCGACTTTGGAACCACATTTTTAAGAGGAGATATAGAAAATGTTTACAAAAAAATTGATCATAGCAATGATGTTTATCCTGATGCTTGCCGCTGGCAGTGTACAGGCTGGCCATGGTGATGCTACCAGGGGTGCTGAGCTGGCTGCAGATTGTGCTGATTGCCACGGTGATGATGGCCTCGGCGATGAGGACTATCCCGCACTTGCTGGTTTGGATGCTGCTGCGCATATCGAAATGCTAAACAATTTCAAAGGCAGTGACAGCGAAATGGCAGACTATGTAGAAGACCTGAGCGAACAGGATATACATGATATCGCCGCTTACTATGCAACACTGTCTGGTAAGTGACACCTGCAAGAAAATCTAAATCATAAATCTTGAATCGAGCAGCCCTGGCTGCTCGACAAGAAAGAAATGCGGCCGGGCATAGATGTGTCCGGCTGCAAAGGAAAATAGCATGATCGACCATCGTCTTCATCGCCTTTACAGGCACTTTCAGGAACTGCCCATTAGTATGCGCGTCCTGTTCACTGGAACCCTGCTGGCCATTGGAATGGGGTATATGTTTGCCTTGATATATGTGTACGCCTCCGATGCCGGGCGAGACGGAAATCCAGCCTTAACCGTCGAAGATATTCAGATGTCTTATCGTGGTTCACCCGATGGAACCAAGTTGGAAGCCGCATTGACTGGGCCCATGTCGGCCATGCTTTCGGTGGGCGACCGTGTTGAAATTGTGGAGTGGATCAACGATGGTGCCGGAAAGGATGGGTTTGAATCCATCGTGCGGCCTATCTTTGAGAAAAATTGTCTTGATTGCCATGATGGCAGCAACCCACACCTCGATAACCTGGATGGATATGAAAACACTCAGCATGTCGTTGAACAAGATACCGGCACAGACCTGTTCACCCTGGTGCGTGTCTCACATATTCACCTGTTCGGTGTGACATTTATCTTCTTCATCGTGGGCTTCATATTCAGCCATGCCTTCATCAGGCCTATCTGGTTCAAGAGTGCGGTGATATTCACCCCCTTCCTGTGCATTGCAGCCGATGTCAGTTCCTGGTATTTCACCAAGCTGTTCGCCGGGTTTGCATGGGTCGTGATGATCTCTGGTGGATTGATGGCGGCAAGCTTCGCCTTTATGTGGGTGGTATCCATGTATCAAATGTGGTTCTACACACCGCCAAAATTCGTCCTGGATACGGACGGACAAGGGCCGGCCTCACCCTAGCTGTTGTGGGACACAGCAGAGCAGCCCTGCTGCTCTTGCTGCTGTTCCGGTAGAATACAATCTTTGTAGGAGCGAGCAGCTTTGCTGCTCGGGATTATGTCCCCCTATTGAGTTCCTCTCGAAGAATTCGCCTGAGAGTCCTGGTATCAACCGGCTCACCCTTGTTGGATAGATAATCCCGTAAAGCAGAGTTAATAAGGGTTTGATAACCACTACCTTCCTTTTCGGCTTTCGCCCGGAACGCTTCAATGACATCATCATCCAAGTGAATGGTTATACGTGTCTTGCCACGGGACTTTATGATCGCACCGCGTTTACCCTTGCTAAAATCGTATTCCTTTCTCATATCCTCTCTGCTCGGCTTTACTGGCCCTTCTTGCGGAAATTATCCTGATGACGGACTTCCGGTAAGTGTAAACAACAACAAGCAACCGCCCCAGTGCATCAAGTCCAATTCCGACATATCTTGGCTCATCATCTGAGCCCGAATCTTCAAAGCGGATCGCATTCGGATCATAAAACACAGGTTCCACATCAGAGAAAAAGATGCGATGTTTCAATCGATTAGACTTTGCCTTAACCGGATCCCAGGTGATTTTCATTTAAAGTGTATGTATATTATATGTATATGTCAATGAGTCACCCCAGCACTCACTATGTAGCAACCACAATGGTGGAAATAGGGGATATTACTGACAGTTTCTGTAGGAGAAGCGCCTGACCTCAAGGGACAAGGTGAGCCCGGGCACCAGGCGAGAGGGTGGCCTGGGCCACGGAGGAAATGCAGGGGATTGTCGGGAACAATCCCTGCCCGACGCGATTGAACCAGGTTATCTTTGGCTTGACGAAGGGCTCTTTTTTGCCCTTAATTGCGTATGTTTGAAAATACTTCAAAAAGCGATGGGACTGCCGCATATCCAACCTTGGTCACCCTGGTTATCACAACCTGTTTCTTTCTGTCTGGCCTCGCGGGGCTGGTCTATGAGGTCGTCTGGGCGCGCCAGCTCAGCTTGTTCCTCGGCATCACATCCTATGCACATACGGCAGTCATAACCGCATACATGGCGGGGTTGGCTGCAGGCAGCCTGTACTTTGGACGTTGGGCAGACCGGCACGATGAACCGCTGAAGATATACGCCTGGCTTGAAATCGGTGTGGGACTCTATGCAGCCCTTACCCCATGGCTTTTTACA
>CALJWY010000068.1 GCA_937974465.1 uncultured Lysobacterales bacterium
TATTCCGTCAACTTGCAAATTTGCCAGGCCCAATATGCTGCCTTGCGCAGCATAGACCCGGACCTTTCCGGCATGTAAGCCATCCCCTGAGAAAGGAAAATGGTTCCCATGCATGAACTTGCCTTGCTGCTCCGGGTTCAGTTCCACTTTTGGCCAGCCATCCAGTCCGGCATCAATGGGCAGCAGGTGCTGTGCCAGGGAGTCCTGTTCACGGGCGCTTTGCAGTTGCCCCAACGTCACCATTGGAGAACCATCAAAGGGTTCAACCAGCAAGCGCCGTAATTTAACCAGGTGCGCACAGCTTTCCAGCGCTGTCGCAATATCCTCGGCCAGGGTTCTGATGTAAGTTCCCTTGGAGCAATGAACATCGAAGGTCATATCCGGCGATTGCCAATCCACCAATTCCAGTTGGTGGATGGTCACTGTTCGGGCGGGCCGCTCGATATGGATGCCGGCCCGCGCATATTCATACAACGGACGGCCTTCATGTTTCAATGCGGAGTACATCGGTGGCACCTGGGCAATCTCCCCGGTGAATTGTTCCAGCACCTGGCGGAATTGTTCTGCCTGAAAGCCGGGTATGGGGCAGGTTTGAATAACCTCACCCTCAACATCTCCGGTGGTGGTGGCCTCACCCAGGCGTGCAGTGGCGCGGTAATGCTTACCGGCATCCAGCATATATGCAGCTGTTTTGCTCGCTTCACCGAGACAGATGGGTAACATACCGGTGGCAAATGGATCGAGACTGCCGGTGTGCCCGGCCTTGCGGGCCTGGTATATGCCACGGACTTTTTGCAGAGCCCGGTTGGAACTGATTCCGGCTGGCTTGTCCAGCAGGACAATACCGTGAATATTCCGTCCGCGCTTTCGGCGACTCACAAGGGTACCCTGGTTTTAATCCTGGTCCGGATCTTCAGCGTCAGCCAGGGTTTTTTCGTAGCCATCTTTGTCGGCATGCAGGGCCTTGGCAATCAATTCATCGATATGACTACCCTGCTCCACTGAATCGTCATGTACAAAATGCAATTCAGGTACATGCCGCAGGCGTAACTCCTGGCCCAGCCGCGTTCGCAGAAACGCCGCTGCCCGGCGTAAGGCCTTTAAACTGGTAACGGCTGTCTCGGGGTTAAAGACCGTGATAAAGACCTTGGCATGCGACAGGTCACGCGTCACTTCCACGTCAGACAGACTGACAAAGCCAACCTCCGGATCTTTGACCTCGGTCTGGATCAGCTTGGCAAGATCACGCCGGATCTGGCCTGCAACCCTCTCTGAGCGTTTAAATTCCCTGGGCATCAGTATAAATACCTGTCAACCGGCACTAGTCCAGTGTCCTGGCGACTTCGGTGCGTTCGAAGCACTCGATATGGTCACCTGGTTTAACATCATTGTACATCTTGACGCCGATTCCACATTCGGTACCCGAGACAACTTCAGAAACATCGTCCTTAAAGCGTCTCAATGACTCGAGTTCGCCCTCGAATATCACCACGTTGTCACGCAACACCCTGATCGGGTTGGCGCGTTTGACATGGCCTTCGATCACCAGGCAACCAGCGATAGCGCCCAGCTTTGAGGACCGGAAAACATCCTTGACCTCGGCAAGCCCAACAATGGATTCACGGGTCTCTGTACCCAACAAACCTGTGATGGCCGATTTAACCTCGTCAATGGCTTCATAAATGATGCTGTAGTAATGAACGTCCAGCTCATTTTCCTGGATTAACTTACGTGCACTGTTATCCGCACGAACATTAAAGCCAATAATGATGGCGCCGGAGGCCTGTGCCAATGAAGCATCCGATTCGGTAATCGCGCCTACACCTGAGGCCACGATATTGACCTTGACATCATCATTGCTGAGATTGACCAATGAGTCCTTGAGTGCTTCCACACTACCCTGCACATCTGCCCTGATAAGCAGGTTTACAGCCATCTGCTCGCCCTTACCCATGTTTTCAAACAGGTTCTGCAGATTGGCGGCCTGTTGCTGCGCCAGACGGCTTTCACGTTGCCGGTCCTGGCGCTGCCCCGCAGCTTCACGTGCGCGTCTCTCGTTGGCCACTACCAGCATTTCATCACCTGCAAAGGGTACGCCGGATAAACCAAGGATAACCGCGGGCATGGAGGGACCGGCGGATTCAATCGATTTGCCGGTTTCGTCAAACATGGCCCTGACACGACCAAACTCCTGTCCCGCCAAAACCATTTCACCACGATTGAGAGTACCGTTTTGTACCAGTATGGTTGCCACCGGACCACGCCCTTTATCAAGACTGGATTCGATCACAAGACCCTGGGCCCGACGATCTGGATCTGCCTTCAGCTCAAGCAACTCGGCCTGCAGGGAGATACCTTCGAGCAAATTTTCAATACCTTCACCCGTCTTCGCGGAGACCGGCACAAACAGTTCTTCTCCACCCCACTCCTCGGAAATAACCTCTTCCTTGGAGAGTTCGGACTTGACCCTTTCAATATCTGAATCAGGTATGTCGATCTTATTGATCGCCACGATAAGTGGGACGCCTGCCGCACGCGCGTGCTGGATGGCTTCCTTGGTCTGCGGCATGACGCCGTCATCGGCAGCTACGACCAGGACCACAATGTCAGTTGCCTTGGCACCACGCGAACGCATCGCGGTAAACGCGGCATGTCCAGGTGTATCCAGGAAGGTGATGATGCCGCGCTCAGTGACGACGTGATATGCCCCGATATGCTGCGTTATACCACCCGCCTCTGCATCGGCCACCTTGGTGGCCTTGATATAGTCGAGTAATGAGGTTTTGCCGTGATCGACGTGCCCCATGACGGTGACCACCGGTGGTCGTGTGACGCCCTCGCCTTCCGACAAATCGGTCTCTTCGGCGATTAGCGCCTGCTCAATACCCTTGTCTTCGGCTGGCTTGGCAGTATGGCCCAGCTCTTCAACGACAAGAATGGCGGTATCCTGATCCAGCGGTTGATTGATCGTTACCATCATGCCCATATTCATCAGGACCTTGATGATTTCTCCGGCCTTGATGGCAAGCAGTTTTGCCAACTCACCAACAATAATGGTTTCCGGGATTTCAACATCACGAATGACTGGAGCGGTCGGCTTTGAAAAGCCATGCTCAGTCGGTCTTGCAGTAGGGCTGACACGCCGGGTCGGCTTACGTCTGCGTGCCGCAGTGCCGGCGACGTGCAGTTCCTTGCGTCCATAACGAGTGGCCGGCTTGGCGCGCTCCTTCTTGCGCTTGTGCTGTTCTTCCGCCAACTTGCGGACACGTTCTTCTTCCTTCTTACGATCTTCTTCCTCTGCCTTGAGCCTGGCAGCGGCCTCCTGGGCCTTTTCTTCAGCTTCACGCTGGCTTTGTTCTTCCTTGGCTTTTTCGGCCTGCTCTTCAGCGACCTTGCGAGCGGCTTCTTCAGCTTCCAGGCGTGCCTTTTCCTCTGCCTCCAGGCGTGTCTTTTCTTCGGCTTCGCGCCGATTCTGCGCCTCTTTCAGCGCCTGCTGAATCTTCTCTCTTTCAGGATCATGCTGCTCGGCCTCCTGCAATGCCTCACGTTTAACGTAAGTGCGACTTTTACGGAACTCGACATTGACGGTCTTGGTGGATGCACGTGGACCACTACCCTGGATACGCAATTCACTCATGGATTTGCGTTTCAGCGTCACCTTGCGCGGTGCGGTTGCATCACTTTCCGACTTGCCATGAGCCGACCTCAGATGCGCCAGCAGTTTTTTCTTGTCATCGTTAGATACTGCGGCATCACCGGAGGTGAGATTGATATTGGCTTTAGCCATCTGGTCAATCAGCTTTTCAACGCTGACTCCCAGGACTTCTGCCAATTGTGAAACGGTTACTTGAGACATATATTCTGCTCCTTGAAGAACCTGCCGGATGGTTTACTCAGGCTTCCTGGTCTTCTTCAAACCAGGGTGCGCGTGCTGCCATAATCAAAGCGGCGGCTTCTTCTTCCGGCATATCATCCACTTCCAGCAATTCATCGACTGAAAGTTCTGCCAGGTCTTCTTGTGTTCGGGTACCTTTTTCCGCCAGGCGATATGCCAGTCGCTCTGACATTCCATCCAGGCTCAAAAGGTCTTCGGCTGGCTTGTTACTGTCCAGCGCTTCTTCCTTGGCGATCAACTGGGTGAGTAGGGCGTCACGGGCACGCCGGCGTAACTCGGTGACCATGTCCTCGTCAAACTCTTCGATTTCAAGTAGTTCTGAATCGGGCACATAGGCGACTTCTTCAATATTTGAGAATCCTTCATGCACAAGGATGTTGGCCACCCCTTCGTCCACGTCCAGACGCTCCATGAAGTTTTTCAGGACCTTACCCGCTTCCTCTTCACCCTTCTTGTCTGCATCTTCAACCGTCAAGACATTCAGATCCCAACCGCTAAGATCGCTGGCCAGCCTTACATTCTGGCCACCCCGGCCAATGGCCTGGGACAGGTTGGCTTCCTCGACAGCGATGTCCATCATGCGACGCTCTTCGTCTACAACAATGGAGGCAACCTCTGCCGGCGCCATCGCATTGATAACAAATTGCGCCGGATTATCATCCCACAGGATGATATCGATACGCTCACCTGCCAGCTCATTTGAAACAGCCTGGACGCGCGAGCCACGCATACCTACGCAGGCGCCGATCGGATCGGTGCGGGGGTCGTTTGAGCGGACAGCTATCTTGGCCCTGCGGCCCGGATCACGTGCGCCACCCATTATGGAAATTAACTCCTGGCCAATTTCCGGAACTTCCAGTTCAAACAAGGCGATCAGGAATTCTTTGATGGTTCGGCTGGCGAACAGCTGGGGGCCACGAATCTCAGGTTTAACCTCGTAAAGAAATGCACGCAGGCGGTCACCCGGACGCACGGTTTCGCCCTGAATCATATGTCGTTGTGCGACAAAGGCTTCCGCATTTCCACCCAGGTCCAGGTATACGTTTCCACGCTCCACACGTTTGACAATGCCGTTAATCAGCTCACCTTCGCGATCTTTATACGCATCAACAACCTGCTCTCTTTCAGCTTCACGGACACGCTGTACGATGACCTGCTTCGCAGTCTGAGCGGCAATGCGGCCAAACTCTACATTATCCATTGGCTCTTCAATGACCGACCCCACTTCCACTTCAGGGTTGTGGGTGATGGCATCCTTGTAGAAGATCTGGTGGTCCTCTGACTCCATCTCGGCTTCATCGTCCAACACTTCCCAGCATCGGAAGGTTTCATAATTACCGGTTTCTCGGTCAATGGATACACGCGCAACAATTTCTTCGTTGTGTCGTTTGGCTGTAGCCGATGCGAGAGCGGCTTCCAACGCTTCAAAAATAATGCCTTTAGCGACACCTTTTTCATTGGATACCGCATCTACAACCAGAAGGATTTCTTTGCTCATCTGCTTTTAACTCCGTATGGGGACCATATCCCCTGCTCCGTCATTGATTCGATTTGTGGCCGGCGAGAATACTATCGTAATCCGGAACCAGCCTGGCCTTGGCAATATTGTCAAAATCGAGTGTCACCTCAACACCATCCTGTTCGATCCTGACAGCGTCTTCATTTGCACCCAAAATCGGGCCAGAGAATTTACGCCGCCCATCTTGCGGCGCAAAGGTGTTTATCTGTGCATCACAGCCGGTAAACTCGATGTAATGTGCCGGTGTGAATAACGGCCTGTCCAGGCCTGGTGACGACACCTCGAGGTTGTACTGGCTTCTTATCGGGTCTTTGACATCCAGCAAAGCCGCGGTTTCCCGGCTTACCAATGCACAATCTTCAATGTCGACACCATTTTCTGCGTCTATATAAACACGTAATATCGCGTGCTTTGGATTACTGTTGTATTCCAGGCCAATAAACTCAAAGCCCAGGTCTTCGACCAGGGGCTGTAATAATTCATTTAGTTTCTGCACGCTCAAAACGTTATCTCCGGGCACAAAAAAAGGGCACAAACGCCCCCGACGATGAGTTCCGGCCAATTCCGGAACCTTACCACTCACGCCCAACAGGGCGGATGCGACAGCATTATTTCATTACACCATCCAATCGTCGGTATGGACCACCGGCCAATGCCGGTGAAACAAAAAAGGGCCCTGCCGGACCCTTACAAAATATTGGTAGCGGGGGCAGGATTCGAACCTGCGACCTTCGGGTTATGAGCCCGACGAGCTGCCAGACTGCTCCACCCCGCAGCAGCAAGGAGGGCATGATAATGATTCGATGAACTAATTACAAGAGCTGTGTGCGTTGGATTTCAATCGACAAATAAAATGTGAATCCATTGCACCGGCGTCTCCGCGCAGGCGGCGAACTCCATACATTCATGTTGAGTTGAAAAAGGCACAACCAAACGTTACGAAATTGCACAAAGATCCCGGATAATGCGGCGCATTTCCGGGATGACTTTGGCTAACGGGTGATGCATCGAGACCCCGGCTATTTGTTTGGCACTACCGGGATGACATGCAATGAATCAGGCTTCTAAATACCGAAGCTCGTCATGCATATGGCGATCAAGGAACTGGAGAATATGCCCAGGCCGAGAATCATAATGCCATTGAATGTCAGTGCCGCGCCAAAATCCACCGGTGCTTTAATCACAGTTTCGTCCTCAGGTTCATCAAAGTACATAAACTTGATGATACGCAGGTAGTAGAAAGCACCGATAACGGCAAATACAACAGCCGCTATGGCCAGCCACAACATACCCGCTTCAATGACCGCCTTGAGCACCATCAGCTTGGCAAAAAACCCGACCATGGGCGGTACACCGGCCATTGAGAACATGACCAGTCCCATGATGGCAGCATAAAAAGGATTGCGTTGATTCAGACCTTTAAAGTCATCCAGGTGCTCGGCTTCAACACCCCGTGAACTCAAAAGGATGATCATACCGAAAGCCGCGACCGACATGATGCCGTAAACGATGACGTAATACATCGCAGACCCGAACCCGAATGCAGTGCCGGGCAACAGGCCGAGCATGACAAAACCCATATGGGATATCGTTGAATAGGCCAGCATGCGCTTGATATTGGTTTGCATGATAGCAGCGAGATTACCGAGGATAATCGAAAGTACCGCAAGGCTCGCCAGCATGCTTTGCCAATGGATATGCATATCGCCAAGGCCACTGCTAAGGAACCGGTAAGCCATTGCAAATGCGGCCAGTTTTGGCACCGATGAAAGATACAGGGTCACTGCTGGTGGCGCACCTTCGTAGACGTCGGGTATCCACATGTGGAAAGGCACGAGGCCAAACTTGAAGGCGATGCCGACAACCACGAAGACCAGGCCGAACATCAACAGGATGTCATCACTGCCCTGGGTGCGAATTGCTTCAGCAATTTCCGGTAACAGCAGACTGCCGGTGGCGCCATAGATCATCGACATTCCGTATAAAAGCATGCCGGAAGCCATGGAGCCCAGTACAAAATATTTCATCGCGGATTCTGAGCCACGCCCTGATTCCCGGTTAAATGCAACCAACGCATAAACCGACAGCGAAATCAGTTCCAGGCCAAGATAAATCATCAGCATGCTGTTGGCTGAGATCAGCAGCATCACTCCCAGCAGGGAGAACAAGCTCAAGGTGTAGAAGTCCGCACGGAACATCTTGAAGTTGCGCAAATAGAATTTTGAATAAATAAATATCAGCCCCATCAAAACAAAGGCAAATACTTTTAATACGTCACCCATCGGATCACGGATGAAACTGTCCTGGAAGGCTGTAACGGACAACAGTCCATTTGACAGGCACTCTCCGCGCAAGGTGATGATGGCCGCGAAAATCACGGTCAGCATGGCCAGCATATGGATAATGCCGCGGCGCTCTTCGCGCAAAAACAGGTCGACGACCATGATTACGCAGGCCATTACCAGGACCCAGAATTCGGGAGCAGCTAATAACATTTGGGCGCTGTTCATCTTATATAACCTTTGATTGAACGATGTGTTGTAACAGGTTATCGACAGATGCCTGCATCATGTCTACGATCGGTTGTGGCCATAGTCCGAAGAACAATATGGCGACAGCCAGTGTGCCTAATACCAGTGCCTCACGGGCGTTGATATCCTGTAGGTTTTCAACCTTGTGATTGGCAACGGCACCAAAAATTACGCGCTTGGCCAACCACAGGCTGTAGGCCGCCCCCAGTATCAGGGTCAGTGCAGCCAGGAATGCAAACCAGAAATTAGCCTGGAATGCCGACAGGATCACCATGAATTCGCCCACGAAACCACTGGTTCCGGGCAAGCCGGAATTGGCCATCAGGAAAAATACCGCAAACATTGCAAACCACGGCATGGTATTCGCGACACCACCATAATCCTTGATCATGCGGCTATGGACCCTGTCATACAGGACACCAACCGTCAGGAACAATGCGCCGGAGATAAAGCCATGCGAGATCATCTGCATCATGGCGCCCTCGACACCCAGGGCCGCACCTGAAACACCGCCGGTTTTGCGATAAATCGCAAACGCGATGAACAGGCCAAGGGTTACAAAACCCATGTGCGAGATGGATGAATAAGCAATCAGCTTTTTCATATCCTGCTGGGCGAGTGCAACAAAACCGATGTAGACCACTGCAATTAATGACAGGCCAATCACCAGCCAATCCAATGCTGCAGATGCATCCGGTGTTATTGGCAGACTGAACCGGATAAAGCCATAACCACCGATTTTCAGCATGATGGCGGCCAGGATCACGGACCCACCGGTGGGTGCTTCAACGTGCGCATCGGGTAACCATGTGTGCACCGGGAACATTGGAATCTTGACAGCAAACGCTGCCAGGAACCCGAGGAACAGCCACTTCTGCGCGACAAACCCCAATGGCATCTGATGCCAGGAGAGAATGTCCCATGTGCCGGACTGGATATAAAGATAGATAAGCCCGATCAGCATAAATACTGAACCGAGGAAGGTGTACAGGAAGAACTTGATAGTGGCGTACACCCTTCTTGGACCACCCCAGATACCAATAACAAGAAACATCGGTATCAGCATGGCTTCGAAGAATATATAGAACAGCAGGCCGTCAAGGGCGGAAAACACGCCGACCATCAAGCCTTCCATGACCAGGAACGCGGCCATGTACTGGTTGACCTTCTTCTGGATGGAGCGCCACCCGGCAATAACAATCAATACACCAAAAAATATGGTTAACAATATCAATGGTGCCGAAAACCCATCAACACCGAGGTAATAGTTGATATTGAAGGTTTCGATCCAGGGTCGTAATTCAACAAACTGCATGGCGGCTGTTGAAGTATCAAACGCGAAGAACAGTGGCAGGCCGAGCAGGAATGTCGCAGCTGAAATTACAAGGGCCAGACCCTTTGCCATCAGCGGTCGTTGCTCACCCGCAATCAAAACCGCCACTGCGCCCAGTATGGGCAGCCAGATTAAAATACTCAGAAGAAATCCGTTCATTGTCCCATTCATCATCAAGGCGCCATTGCTACCCAGACTGCCAGAATTCCGATCAGTCCGATTATCATGGCAAATGCATAGTCATACAGAAAACCTGTCTGCCAGCGGCGCACCCGCGCAGCCACCCACTCAACCACCCGGGCCGAGCCATTAACAATACCGTTATCAATAAAGCCGGCATCTGCCTTATTCCAAAGCGTGGTGCCCAACTTGACGCTACCGCTTGCAAACACCTTTTGATAAAACTCATCAAAGTAATATTTGTTGTCCAGCAGGCGATACACGAAAGGCATGCGTTTGCGAACCATATCCGCGATGGATGGCCGCAACAGGTAAATCAAGGTGGATAACACCAGGCCCGTTATCATCAACCAGAAAGGCAAGGTGCTGAGAGCATGCGTGGCCATGGCGGTTGCACCGTGGAAATGCTGGCCGAACTCAGCCAGCACATCATTCTTTTCAAGTACAAAGATTGAGTCGTCAAGCCAACCGCCAAACAGCACGGGTTCTATGGTCATCCAGCCAATAAAAATGGATGGTATGGCGAGCAGGATCAGCGGAATGGTAACCACCAATGGTGATTCCTTGGGCTTGTGCGCCTGTTGTCCCTGTGGCGGATGATCACCGGCATCATGAACGATTTCAAAGCGTTCCTTGCCGTGGAAGGTAAGGTACAGCAACCTGAAGCTATAAATGGATGTAATCAGTACACCCGCTACGACGGCAAAATAGGCCAACTCACTACCAAAGCGATGTGATTCTGCGACCGCTTCGATAATGGCATCCTTGGAATAGAAGCCGGCAAAGAACGGGAAGCCAACCAGGGCGAGGGTGCCAACCCATGCGGTAATCCAGGTGATAGGCATATACTTTCTAAGGCCA
>CALJWY010000069.1 GCA_937974465.1 uncultured Lysobacterales bacterium
CAGCACGGAGTTTGGTTTCTACTTCCTGAACTATCACAGCCGGTTGCCGTTAGCCAGTGGCATCTCCATCGCAAACCCGTCCCCGACCAGCGCAAAGTATTTCATGGAGTATCCGGAAGATATTCAGCTCTGGGGGCTAAGCTTCAATTCCAATATTGGCACCTGGGCGTGGTCGGGTGAAGTCAGCTATCGTCCCAATGCGCCGTTGCAGGTAGATGATGTTGAGTTATTATTCGCTGCCCTTACACCATTGAATCCATTGATCGGCGCGCCTGTAGCACGCTTCAAGAGCCAGCTTGGCGAGTTCGGCCCCGCTGAAGTGATTAACGGCTGGGAAGAGCACAAATCCTGGCAGGGGCAAACAACCCTGCTGAAACTGATTGGCCCGAATAATTTCCTGCGCGCCAACCAGATTGCTTTTGTGACCGAGGTTGGCTTCAATCATGTGTCAGATCTGCCGGATAAAGACTATCTGCGCTTTAACGGGCCGGGTACCGACACCGGTGGTGGAGCGGACTACCTGACCGGGGACCTGCGCAACCCGATCACCGAACCCAAAGGATTTGCCGATGACTTCAGCTGGGGCTACCGCATAGCAGCCCGTGCTGATTACAACGACGCCATCGGTCCTGTCACCGTCAGCCCGAGAATAGCCTGGGCGCACGATGTTAAGGGAACAACACCCGGCCCGGGTGGGTCATTTATTGATGGGCGCAAACAGGTGACCCTGGGAGTGGGCTTCAATTATCTGCAAAAATGGATATTTGACCTTTCCTATACCGATTACAGTGGTGGAGGTAAGTACAACCAGATGTACGATAAGGATTTCTATGCCGCCAGCGTCCGTTACTCATTCTGATTCGGAGAGTCTCATGCAAACTTTTACAAAAATATCGCTTTCAATCTGCATCGGGGTCACTCTGAGTGCAGGATTATTTATGGACCAGGCTTATGCCGGTGCCAAACCTGACCAGATTAATCGTCTGAGTGAGGATCTGACCCCAATGGGTTCAGAGCGGGCCGGTAACGCCGATGGCACTATCCCGGCCTGGACCGGGGGCATCACCGAGCCACCAGCGGGTTACAGCCCAGGTGACCACCATCCGACACCTTGGCCGGATGACAAACCCCAGTTCCGGATCACCGGTGCAAACTATGAAGAATATGGGGACATGCTGAGTGTTGGCCAGAAAGCCACCTTTGCGAAGTATCCAGATACCTACTACATGGATGTGTACACGAGCCGCCGCAGTGCATCGTTCCCGGAACATATCTATGAAATGACCGCCAAGAATGGCGCCACAGCAAAGCTGGGTGAAAATGGTGAAGGCGTGCTGGAAGCCGCAGAAGGTTTTCCGTTCCCGTTCCCCGAGAATGCCTATGAGCTGATGTGGAATCACAAGCTCAAGTACAAGGGTATTGGTGGTGTCCGCTACAACACGCAGATTGCTCCCACCGCGAACGGCAGTTTCACTGAGACTGTTATTCGTGAAGAGTTACTGGGTCTGTATTACAAGCGTGGCGTAACCATCGAAGAAATTGACAATATACTTTTGTATTTCTTCCAGGAAGTGGAATCTCCCGCCAGGTTGGCAGGCAATATCCTGCTGGTACACGAAACTCTCAACCAACAGGTCACGGGTCGCCAGGCATGGATTTACAATCCTGGTCAGAGACGCGTGCGTCGTGCACCGAACGTAGCCTATGACAATCCGGGTACGGCATCCGATGGTCTGCGCACCAATGACATGACCGATATGTTCAACGGTGCCATGGACCGGTTTGATTGGTCGGTAGTCGGCAAGAAGGAGATGTATGTTCCATATAACTCCTATGGTGCGCATGCAAAAGGTATAACCTACGATCAATTTGTCCAGCCAGGACATCTGAATCCGGAATTGATGCGTTACGAGCTACATCGGGTTTGGGTGATTGAAGCCAACCTGAAAGACGGTATGAGGCACATCAATGCCAAGCGTACCTATTACCTTGATGAAGACAGCTACCAGATCGTGCTGATCGACCATTATGATGGCCGTGGGCAGTTATGGCGGGCATCGGAAGCACATTCCATCAACTACTATGATGTACCAACCACCTGGTCGACAATCGAAGCTCATTATGACCTGCAATCAGGTAGGTATGTTGCACAGGGCTTTGATAATACGACCGCAGTTAATACGTTTAATGTAGAAATGCAACCAAGCCAGTACACACCGCAGGCATTGCGGACACGCGGACGGCGTTAATCAATCTGGAAAGGCCGGCACTTGCAGGCCTTTCCATTTGACGGACTAAAAATCTGAGATGATTGCATCAGCCAGAATTGCCATGATTTTTTGCCTTTTGTTTTTGGCATATTCGATGTCGTCGTCCCTCTATGCTGATGATCACCTTGACATGGAGTACGCGGAACATAAGCCATTGGTTACCGACTCCATGCTGCTCGATATCACGCGGGCGGGTCATACACTGGTTGCGGTGGGTGAGCGGGGTCATGTGATAACGTCAACCGATGCCGTGAACTGGACCCAGGCCGAAATAGTGCCCACGCGCTCAACCCTGACCACCGTGTTCAGCGTGGGCGGCCGTTTATGGGCAGGCGGTCATGATGCAGTCATTCTGACCAGCGGCGACCAGGGCAAGACATGGACCCGGCAGTTCTATGATGAAGACCGTCAACAGGCGGTAATGGATATCGTTTTTTTTGATGAGCAAAATGGTATTGCGACAGGTTCCTATGGGCTATTTCTGCGAACGCGTAATGGAGGCCGTGACTGGGAAGATGGCCTGGTTGATCCGGAGGCGGATTACCATCTTAACGATTTGCTGGATCTCGGTGACGATCGTCTTTTAATTGCAGGGGAGGCCGGGTATTCCTATCGAAGTTTTGATGGAGGGGACACTTGGGAGCCACTCGATATACCGTATCCGGGTTCCATGTGGGGCGCCTTGAAATCATCAGGCGAGTGCGTCCTTTTTTATGGCTTGCGTGGGCACGTAATGGAAAGCTGTGACTTCGGAACCAGTTGGAAGGAACTGGAAACCGGATCAGAAGCCAGCATTTCCGGTGCCGCAAAACATGACAGCATGGTGATTATGGCAGCCAATAGCGGGACGATTTTAACCAGGGATGATAGTGATCGATTTCAAGTTTATTACCACTCCAGCGGTGTAGATTTCTCCGCGGCGATTTCATTGGGTGATGGCAATTTCCTGTTAGTTGGTGAAGAGGGCGTACACCGCTTCCCAGAACCATCAGAGGAAGACAGCAGCGATGAATAATAAAACCACAGATCGACTGCATAAGATTGCCACTTTCCTGATTAACAACCGTTACGGTATCGTCGCGTTGTTCGTGGTTATCACCATCGCCATGGTGTTTTCGATGTCGCAATTGAAAATCGAAACGGGCTTCAAAAAACAACTGCCACTCAAGCATGAGTACATGCAGACATTCCTGCAGTATGAAAAAGAGTTTGGTGGCGCCAACCGGGTTCTTGTTGCGCTTGTTGCGCGCGATGGCAACATGTTCACGCCCGAGTATTTCGAGGCGTTTGAGACCATTACCGACCAGGTTTTCTTTATTCCCGGCGTTGATCGCGCCAGTGTACGCTCCATCTTTACACCCAATGTTCGTTTTGTAGAAGTCGTCGAAGACGGTTTCGCCGGCGGTAATGTGATACCAGCAGATTTTGCACCTTCGCCGGCAATGTTTGAGCAAGTCCGCTCAAACATTGTCAAATCGGGTGAAGTCGGGCGGTTGGTTTCAGCAGATTTTTCGGGTGCCATGGTATGGGCGAACCTGATGGAGGAGAACCCGCAAACCGGAGAGAAACTCGGGTATAGAGAAGTTGCATCTCAACTGGAAGCCATCCGCACACAGTTTGAAGGCGATGATTTCACGGTTCACATTATTGGTTTTGCCAAGATTGTTGGTGATATATCCGACGGCGCCAAGTCGGTGGTCTGGTTTTTCCTGGTTGCGCTGATAATTACAGCAATCCTGCTTTACATATATTCAAAATCCATCTGGTTAACGGCACTGCCCCTGGCCTGTTCGCTGGTGGCTGTTATTTGGCAAATGGGCACGCTGAGCTTGCTGGGCTATAGCCTGGATCCAATGAACATACTGACGCCATTTCTAATCTTCGCCATTGGTGTCAGCCACGGTGTGCAGAAAATCAGCGCCTGGCGGGTGGAAAAAGAGTTTGGCGGGCATACGCCGGATTACTGGTTACTGAAAGGCGTTACATCGCTGAATGAGATTCCCCGTCGCTCACCCATGCATGGTTCACGTGAGACCATCAAAAAACTGCTGGCGCCTGGCGTCATTGCCCTGGTCTCTGACACCATCGGCTTCCTGACCATCCTGTTTATCAATATCAGGATTATCCAGGAACTGGCGATAACAGCCAGCATTGGTGTTGCGGTGATTATTCTGACCAACCTCCTGTTGTTACCGGTGCTGTTGTCGTGGGTCCAGTTAAAGAATCCGGAACAATACCGGAGACGGATGCTGGAGAATGCTGCCAAGAAATCACCGGTATTCGATTTCCTGGCCGATTTCACCAGGCCTGATCGAGCACGCATGGCCATAGGTGCGGCCGTTGTGTTGTTTGGCGTTTCGTTCTGGCTGGCAATGGACATGAAAATCGGCGATTCGGAAGTCGGTGTGCCGGAATTGCGACCAGAGGCGCGTTACAACCAGGATGCCGTGCTGATTTCAGAGCGTTTCTCACTGGGCGTCGATCTACTGACAGTTGTGGCCGAAACTACGGCGGATGCCTGCACAGAAAATTACAGGGTCATGGAGACCATGGATCGCTTTGCCTGGAGCCTTTCAAACGTTGAGGGCGTGCAAAAAGTCATTACCCTGCCGATGGTTGCCAAGGTTGTAAACTCCGGCTGGAATGAAGGCAATATCAAGTGGCGTATCCTGCC
>CALJWY010000070.1 GCA_937974465.1 uncultured Lysobacterales bacterium
CCAGGCCTGGTGCAACTTGCGCAAATCACTTTGCAGGTGCGTCGCGCCATCACTTTCCAGGCTCAGGGTGTGACCCTCGAGCGGAGTGCCGATAACAGAAACCAGTGAGGCAATAGCGTACTCTTCAAAGCACTGCATGACTGCCCGGAGATCGGATTCAGCAACCTGTATCACCGCACCGGGCTCCTCTGAAAACAGGCGCGCACGCAGGGCATCCCGAGTATTAACAGATTCACTCTCGATGGAAAGTGAGAGCCCACAACGGCCTGCAAAAGCCATTTCACACAGCGTCGTGATCAACCCGCCATCAGAACGGTCATGGTAGGCCAGTAAATACCCCTTTTGCATCAGGGCCTGGATCGCTGCAAAAAACCCCGCGAGGTCCTTTGCATGGTCGAGGTCAGGCACCTGCTCGGTAAATGCTCCATTGACCTGCTCGAGACAGGATCCTCCCAGGCGGTCAGCGCCACGGCCCAGGTCAACCAGCAGAAGACGACTGGCCTGATCTGATATTTTTAATTCAGGCGTTAAAGCGAGACGTGCATCGGTCACCGGCGCAAACGCAGAGACCACCAGCGAAACCGGGGCCAGCATATGCCTGGCCTGCTCCTTCTCCGTCCAGTTGGTCTTCAGCGAGAGGGAGTCTTTTCCGACCGGAATTGCAATACCCAGCGCAGGACACAATTGCATGCCAACCGCCTTGACCGCTTCATACAATGCGGCATCCTGCCCATCTTCGCCGGCCGCGGCCATCCAGTTAGCCGACAAACGCACATCCGAGAGCTTCTCAATCGGTGCGCTGGCGATATTGGTGATGGCCTCGGTGACAGCCATGCGAGCTGCTGCCGGGCTGTTTACAACCGCGAGAGGGGTTCGTTCACCAACGGCCATGGCCTCACCCGCATAGCCCTGGAAGCTGTGCAATGTCACCGCTGAGTCTGCCACCGGAACCTGCCAGGGCCCGACCATCTGGTCACGCGCAACAAGCCCGCCAACAGAACGGTCACCAATCGTGATCAAAAATGATTTGCTGCCCACTGCCGGGAATCGCAACACCCTTAGCAGGTCTTCTTCAAGACCACCGGAAACCGGCAGCGGATTGTCCGTCTTGACCGCCCGGGATTGGGCATCTCGATGCATTTTGGGGGTCTTGCCTAACAAAACTTCCAGTGGCATGTCGACAGGAGGTTTGTTCAACAAGGAGTCGTTCAAGCGCAACTGGCGTTCCTCCGTGACCGTGCCAAGCACTGCGTACGGGCATCGCTCCCGCTTGCACAGGGCTTCAAAGTATTCCAGTTGATCCTGTTCAATGCCGAGGACATAGCGTTCCTGGGATTCGTTACACCAAATCTCCATGGGCGACATGGCGCCATCTGCACTCGGAATCTTGCGCAACTCCAGTACACCACCACGTTCGCTGTCATTCAGTAATTCCGGCAGAGCATTCGAGAGCCCACCGGCACCGCAATCGTGTATCGAAACAATCGGGTTGGCGTCACCCAGGGCACAGCAACGGTCAATCACTTCCTGGCAGCGACGTTGCATTTCAGGGTTACCCCGCTGCACAGACGCAAAATCCAGCTCCTCGTTACCCTGCCCGCTTCCTACCGAAGATGCGGCCCCTCCGCCAAGCCCGATCAACATGGCCGGACCACCCAGAACAATCACGGCTGAGCCTTCCGACAAGCGAAGTTTCTCGATATGGCCCGGACGGATATTACCCATACCGCCCGCCAGCATGATCGGCTTGTGGTAACCCCATAAGCGACCGCCGACAGTCTGTTCAAAGGTGCGAAAATAGCCGCTCAACGCAGGCCGTCCAAATTCATTATTGAAAGAAGCAGCACCGATCGGCCCTTCGATCATGATATCCAGTGCGCTGGCGATACGATCTGGTTTTCCTGAATTCTCTTCCCAATCACGCACCTGATCCGGCAACAGCAGATTGGACACTGAAAATCCGCTTAAGCCGGCTTTTGGACGCGCGCCACGCCCGGTTGCTGCCTCGTCACGAATTTCACCGCCAGAGCCTGTTGCCGCACCGGGAAACGGAGAGATCGCAGTGGGGTGATTGTGGGTTTCAACCTTGATCTGAATACCCACATCCTCATCTAAGTAACCATATTCACCACTGCCGGGTTGCGGGAAAAAGCGCTGGCTGTGCCGTCCCTGTATCACCGCCGAGTTGTCGTGATAGGCGGAAAGCACCCCGGTTGGATTTTTGGCGTGTGTGTTACGAATCATCGCAAACAATGAAAGATCCTGGGGTTCATCATCCAGGGTCCAGCTGGCGTTAAAGATTTTATGCCGGCAGTGCTCAGAATTGGCCTGTGCGAACATCATCAGTTCCGCGTCTGTCGGGTTCCGGCCAAGCGTTTCATAGGCAGCAATCAGGTAATCTATTTCGGACGAGGACAGTGCCAGCCCAAGTTCACGATTGCTGGCTTCAAGGGCGTTTTGTGCATTCTTTGAAAGATCCGCGAAACCCAATGGCCTTGCCGCATGATGATCGAACAGGGCTTTTGCCGCATCGAGTTCATGCAAAACCGTTTGCGTCATGCGGTCATGAACCAGTGGTTCAAGCCTCGTAAGCATATCCGCGTCGAGGCCATCACCGTATAACTGGAAGAGTGTGCCACGTTCAACCCGTGTAACCGCCCCAAGGCCACAGCGATGTGCAATATCTGTAGCCTTCGTGGACCAGGGAGACTGTGTGCCCAACCTTGGCACCACCAGCAGCATGGCCGCCATTTCCACGCGGTCAATCGACTGGGCCTGCAACAGGGCCTCTAACATGCCCCGGTCATCTCCTGAGAGCGTGGCAGGACTTTCGACAAAATAAACAAACTGTGCGTTGAACGAAGGCTCTTCCTGCAGCCGTCCACGTGCACGGTCAACAAGTTTTTGCTTCTGAAATTGAGAAAAAGCTGGGCCACCAAGCAGGCAGGTAAACTCGGTCAAAGCGTCACTCCCATTTAAGCAGTCGACATTATAGCGGCTGACCGTTAGAAATTGAGCAGCAATTTGTCGAAATTTTTTGTTCGGAACAAGTGGGGATCAAAAATCGGCCCCGGTTTCTCTTCAACATAAAAAAACCCCACCGGTCGGGCGGGGTTTCCTTGCAAACGAATTCGGCTCTATTCTGCGGATGCTTCGAGGGCTTCGAGCCTTTGACGCAGCTGTGCGGGTGGCACGTAACCTGGAATCAGGGTGCCATCGGTTGTAACCAATGCGGGGGTGCCGGTCACACCAATCTCACGACCAACATCATATTGCTCGGCGATAGGATTGGGGCATTTCTGTGATTCCGGATCACCGCCATTTTTAGCCAGCGTCATGGCCGACTGCTGGTCGTCAGCACACCAGACTGAGACAAACTTGTCAAAGGACGCCGAGCCAACTCCAGCACGGGGAAATCCCATGTAATGAATGGCAATACCTTCCTCATTGTATTCGTCCATCTGGTTGTGCAGTTTGCGGCAGTAACCACAATCAATATCCGTGAAGACGAGTAAATCGTACTTTGCTTTTTCCGGTGCAAAGGAAATTTGCTCTTCCCGTTTTAATTCCGACAATACACCCACGCGCAATCCGGATTTGGCCTGATCGGTGATATTGATGCGGGTGTCGACTTCCATGATCTGCCCCTGCAACAGGTAGCGGCCGTCCGCCGTCATGTAAATAATGTCGCTATTGATCTGAACCTGCAAGACACCTTCGATGGGTGTCTCAGAAATGGCTATGGTCTTCGCATTGGGAACCAAAGTCCGTACCTTTTTTTCGACAGCGTCAAAATTCACCTCTTCCGCCACTTCAGCAACAACATTTGTCATCACCAGGGTGGTTAAAATGGCCGCGAAAACCAGCGGTAAACGATTCATCAATTTTCTCCGATCTTTAAATTAAAGTGTGTCTGCGTGCATTGGACAGGTATGCACCGGAAAGTTCAACCCGTAAACTGAAGTTTTACCCACGCGGATGATGTGCCTCATGCATCCGTTTCAGTCCTTCACGGGCTATATGGGTGTAAATCTGCGTGGTGGACAGGTCACTGTGTCCAAGCAACAGCTGCACAACCCGCAAGTCTGCGCCGTGATTGAGCAGGTGGGTTGCAAATGAATGCCTCAACATATGCGGCGACAATTTTTGGCTGATACCGCAATGTGAAGCATAGCGACGCACCATATACCAGAATGCCTGGCGGGTCATACCCGACTTTCGTGAAGTGACAAACACATCATTCGTCTGCGCCCCTTTCAGCAGGTCGGGTCTGCCGCTATTGAGATAACTAACAAGGGTGTCATGCGCCTCTTCCCCCACCGGCACCAGGCGCTCCTTCTGGCCTTTACCGATAACCCGGATAACGCCCTGGTTGAGGTTCAGGTTGGGTAACTCCAGGCCCACCAGCTCGCTGACCCGCAA